>PXQM01000168.1 GCA_003021325.1 Halobacteriales archaeon QH_10_70_21 | reverse complement strand
GAACGCGGCGAGGAGGCCGGTCGTCGCCAGCCGGGGGACCACGAGGCCGGCGACGACCAGCGCCCCGGCCGGCGGCTGTCCCGTCGCTGCGAGCCGGTAGACCAGGGCTGGGTCGCCGTCCCGCGTCGGCGTCGCCGCCAGCGACAGCCCCAGCGGCACGACCACCAGCGGCGCGAGGAAGAACGGCCGGGCGACCGGCTCGAACGACCACGCGGCGAGGAGCCAGACCACTGCCCCGGCGGCGGCGCTGTACTCTACGCCCCTGCGCACCGGCACACCCCCGGTCGACGATGCGTCTCCGGGCCGACCTGCGGCGCCGGCCCCGTCACGCTCTCATCGCTCCGACGGGATGGCACATGTCCTCATCACGTGCCCGCGGCGGGTATAAAACACCGGCGCTGGACGTCCGCCGCGCGTCGGGCTCACTCCAGGAACCGCGCCTCGCGCTCCGGCGTCGGCCGCATGCACGAGTCCCGCCTGCCGAACCAGCCGTAGCGGTGCTCGGCGACGACGTCGTAGATGCGGTCGCGGACGAACCGCGGAACGACGACCAACGGGTACAACAGTGAGTAGGGCAGTCCCAGCCGCCGCAGCACGCGCAGTCCGGCCGTCGATTTCGTGTAGTAGTCGTCGCCCTCGACCATCACGAACGTGTCGAAGTCGTCGGTCGGCAGGTCGTGCCGTTCCAGCAGCGCCTGACCGGCGTCCGACTGGAGGGCTGCAAAGCGGAACTGCCCGCCGTCCCGCTCGAGGAGCCACTGGACGAGCCCGTTACAGAGGTTGCAGACCCCGTCGAACAGGAGCACCGGCCGGTCGGTCGGCACCTCGACGTCGGCCCCGGCGTTTGCCTCGGACATGTGCGATGGTAGGCCCCGTCGACGGATATATTCGGCGGTGCCGACCGCCTCGAGGCGCTGCCCGACGGGTCCGGAGCGCTACCGGCCGTCGACGTACTCGCGCAGCGTCGTGAGTTCGCCGGGGTCGACCCCGAACGCCGAGACGTCGTTTGGCTCGGCGACGTTGTCGTGACCCAGCACGCGGTACTGGTCGCGGCCCAGCGGGAGCCCCGGCACGGCCTCGGCGGCGCCGGCCCCGATGGCGGCCAGCGGGTCCGGAACGGGGACGACGGTCCGCCGGCCGACGACCTGCTGTACGGTCTCTGCGAGCGTCAGCACCTCCGGGCCGCCGAGCCGGTAGACCGACCCGGCGTGGCGGTCCCCGACGACGCCGTCGGCGACCATCGGGGCCAGGTCCCCGACCCACATCGGCTGGAGCTTCGAGCGCCCGCCGTCCGGCAGCGGGACGACGGCCGGCGGGACGCTCCGCTCGAGGAACGGGACGAAGGCGCAGCCGTCACCGAAGACGACCGACGGTCTGTAGACGACACACTCCAGCGACGACTCCCGGACCGCCCGCTCGGCGTCACGCTTCGTGCGGAAGTACGCCGCGTCGACATCCGAATCGACGCCCAGCGCGCTCATCTGGACGAACCGCTCGACGCCGGTCCGCTCGCTCGCGGCGACGAGATGGCGCGTCCCGCCGAGGTGGACCGCCTCGTGGCTCCGGCCCCGGGGCTGGACGTGCGCCGGCAGCGCGACGAGGTTCACGACCGCGTCGCGGCCGCCGACCGTCTCGTCTAGCTCCGCCCGCGTCACGTCCAGCACTGCCGTCCCGACGCCGTCCGGAAGCGCCGAGGCGTCGGGCGAGCGGGAGGCTGCGGTGACGTCGTGGCCCCGCTCGTCGAGTACGCGACAGAGCGACCGGCCGACGAACCCCGAACCACCGGCGACGAGAACGTCCATGCGGTGAGTCCGGTCGCCGTCGCCCTGAACCTGTCCGTTTCGGTAACCGTGAGCGAAGCACGTCGAGTGGGGACCCTCGGTCCATTGCGACCGGGTGCCGGTGGCCCTCCGGACCGGCGTCGCCGAATCAGAAGACGCTCGCTGTGCTCGTCTTTCGGGCCGTCGAGTCGGCCTACGCTGCCGCTTCGGCTTCGTCGAAGACCCCATCGAACTCGCCGTTCTCCAACCGCTGGTCGAACGTGCGGGCGTCCTCGCCCTCGATGGTGACGCCGAGCGAGACGCAGGTACCGGCGACCTCCTTTGCGGCGTTGCGGACGTCGTAGCCCAGCAGGTCGGGGAGCTTCTGTTCGGCGACGGTCTTCAGCTGCTCGACGGACATGTCGGCGACGAACTCCTCGTTCGGCTCGCCGGAGCCGGTCTCGAAGCCGAGTTCGTCCTTGATGAGCGCGGCCGTCGGCGGCACGCCGACGTCGATGTCGAAGGCGCCGTCGTCGTCGTAATCGACGGTGACGGGGACCTCGGTGCCGTCGAACGCCTCGGTCTGGTCGTTGATCTCGTTGACGACCGCCTGGACGTCCACGGGGGTCGGGCCGAGCTCGGGACCGAGCGGCGGTCCCGGGTCTGCCTGCCCGCCGGGGACGAGTACCTCGATAGTTCCAGCCATACCGATAGGAACTGTCGCCGCGGTTTTAAGGGTTGTCGATTCGACCCGGCGTGGGAGCCCGCCCCACTACCGGACGGAGATGCCCTGCCGGACGAGGTACTCGCTGACCTCCTTGATGACGACGGGACTGCCGATGATCCGGACGGTGGCGCCCTCGTCGTGGACGGTCACGGCGAACTCCGCCTCCAGGTCGGCGCACAACCCCTCCACGGTCTCGCTGGGGAGGACGATCTGCGTGCTGTCCCGGAGGCTGGAGGGGTCTGCCATCATCGTTCGGTACCGACGATTCGGCTATTAATCTGTTGAAACCCGCCGGCAGGTAGCCGACCGGTCGGACGCTTCGCGCTGAGTCTCCCCGGTAGTGCGGTCCTCTGGAGGCGGTTCGGGGCCGACGCGACCCTGCGACCCGAACCACGACGAGCCGTCTCATAGTGATTATTGCGAGTCTTTACCGCTGAGTGACGAGAGAATCGGTCAGCGAGGGCCGAAGCAACTTTGTTTTCGGTGGCCCTGCTGAAAACTACCGCAATAATCACTATCAGGCGTTGACGAGCACCAGCCCGAAGACGGCCGCGGCGACGAGCAGCGCGCTCACCTGCCGGAGGCCGTAGCCGAACA
>PXQM01000167.1:4553-6061 GCA_003021325.1 Halobacteriales archaeon QH_10_70_21 | reverse complement strand
CCGACGGCCGCGTGTCGGTCGTCCGCCGCGAGGGCGACCGGGTCCGCGTCGCGGTCTTCATGAACGTCACCGACGTCCACGTCAACCGCGCGCCGGCCCCCTGCACCGTCCGGAGCGTCACCCACACGCCGGGTCGACACCTCCCGGCGTTCACCAAGGAGTCCGAGCGAAACGAGCGGGTCACCCTCGACTGCGGCGAGTACGAACTGACGCTGGTCGCCGGCGCCGTCGCCAGGCGTATCCACCCCTACGTCGAACCGGGCGAGGACCTCGAGCGCGGCGAGCGGCTCGGCCACATCTCCTTCGGGTCGCGGGCGGACGTCCTGCTACCGCCCGAGTACGACGTCGGGGACGTCAGGGTCGAGGAGGGCCAGCACGTCCGGGCCGGCGAGACCGTCGTCGCCGCCTGATACGGATTGTCGTAGTCTTTTACCGGTCGTTGCCGGTTGCGGGGTCGACGACGACCGGTACATCGCTACAACAATCCGTCTGAGGGCGTAGGATTTTATCACCCGGGGGCCGTATGCGGAGCCGTGCCGTCCCGGGAAGCGACCGTCCAGGGCGAGTTCCACGCCAGCGCCGCCGACGCGCGTGCGCTGCTCGAGCGCGAGGAGGGGCTCGAGCCGTACGACGCCGTCCTCGTCGAGGGGCGCTCGCCGACGCTCGTGGTCCGGGACCTGACGCTCGGCTACGCCGCCTTCCTCGTGGGCTACGTGACGCTCATGTGGGTCCAGGCCGCCGTCGCGAGGGCGCGCAACCGGGTCGAGACCGGCGTCACGCTCCGGGAGGCCGCCACCCGGGCCGGCGCCGACTTCCACGACCGCATCGACGCCGACACCGCCACCGTCTACGGGATGGTGCCCGTGACCGCCCGCTATCTCATCGGCGCCTGGCTGACCAGCCTGCTCGCGCTCGCCGTCGTCGTCGGCGTCACCCGGCCGTTCCTGGTCGTCTTCGCCCTCTCGACGCCCTCCCTGTACACCACGCTCGCGGTCGTCTTCGTCAAGCTGTCCGCCGACGCCAGGGCCGCCCACATGGCCGACCGCATCGACGCCCTGGCGGACGAGCGCTCCTACGACCGGGTCGCGGTCCTCTGTGGCGACGCCCACCGCGACGCCGTCGGCGAAGCCCTCGAGCGACGGGAGTGGTCCGTCACGACCCACCGCACGCGCCACCCCCTCGGACGGCTGTTCGGGTAGCCGCCCCCTCCACGACCGAAGCGGTCCGCTCGTTCAGGTCGCTCACGGAGAGGACATTGGCCCCGACGGTGAACTCCCCTGCCCGTCGGAATCCGGTGCGTCGGCCATTCGACTACCGGGGTTCGGGCGAGGAGGGAGGAAAAGGTAGCCCCGATGACCGTGGGCGACGAAGCGAGCGGGCGACCGGAGGTTCGGGTCAGAAGTCGCCGAGCGAGGTCTGGTTCTGTCGGAGCGCGGTCGCGTCGTATCCGGCGTCGGTGAGGTGTGAGGCCAGCGCGGCGGCGGCGCCGTGCTGCGTGTAGACCCGCT
>PXQM01000167.1:0-4448 GCA_003021325.1 Halobacteriales archaeon QH_10_70_21 | reverse complement strand
TCGTTCACCCGCCGGACCGCGTCGGTGGTGAGTATCCGGTTGCGGTCGGCCGCCTGGGCGAGAAGCTGGAGCTTCTGTGCGCGCCCGAGGGCGTACCCCAGGAGGAGGACCGGCTCGGTCGTCTCCGCCAGCCAGGTCCGTATCTCGTCGGCGAGGACGGCGTGGTCCGGAAAGACGTACCCTGGCTCGCCGTAGGTGGCCTCGACGACGAGCACGTCCGCCGACGGCGGCTCGAAGCCGTCGAGGTAGAACCGCGAACGCGTGCACACGTCGCCGGTGTAGAGGTAGCGCGTCCCGTCGGGGTCGGTGACGAGCGCCGCCCGCGAGCCGGCGACGTGGCCGGCCGGGAGCAGCTCCACCCGTTCGTCGGCCGTACAGTGCAGCGGCGCGTCGCGGCGCACTGTCGCCAGGGCCGCCGTCAGCGGCGAGCAGACCGCCGCGACCTCGCCCTCCGGCCAGTGGTCGCCGTGGGCGTGGGAGACGACGTTCACGTCGCCGTCCGGGTCGTCGGCGTCACAGACCACCCGCGTCCCGTCGGAGAGCTCGATTTCGATGCCGTCCCGGTACCGGACCGTCACGGTCGGGCGTTAGGACCCCCACGACAAGGCCGTTGCGTTCGCGCCGGAGGGTCGCGTCACTGCGAGCGGTAGAGGTCACCGACGCGGCCGACGGTATCGGCGTCCGTCGGGTCCAGGTCCTCGCGGACGCCGAGGAACCGCGGGAACCGGAGGGCGTACCCGGAGTCATACTCGGCAGACGCCTGTACCTCCTCGTACTCGACCGCCAGGACCACCTCGGGCCGGAGGTCCACGTCCCGCCCGTCGCGGGCGACGACCAGGTCCTCCAGCCGGTCGGTGAGCGCCGCCAGTTCCTCGTCGGTGTAGCCGGTCGAGAGGCGGCCGACCTCTCGGAAGGTGTCGGCCGACGGCTCGTAACAGCCCAGGTAGAGGCGGCCCAGCCACTCGCTGCGCCGCCCCTCGCTGTAGGTCGCCCGCGTGACCACGAGGTCCAGCGGCTCCATGGTCGGCTTGACCTTGAGGAGGCGCCCGACCCGGCGTCCGGGCTGGTAGTCAGCGTCGGGGTTCTTCATCATCAGCCCCTCGTGGCCCGCGTCGAGCGCCTCCCGGTACAGTGCCTCGGCGGGGCCGGGGTCGTCGCTCGTCGCCCAGGTCGACCGGGCCCGCTCCACCCCCGCCCTCGGCGCCTCCCGCTCCGGAGCGACCGCCTCGAACGCCGCCTCGAGCCGCTCGAGCCGCTCCGACAGCGGACGTTCCAGCAGCGTCTCGCCGCCGGCCAGACGGTCGAACAGGTGGAGGACCGTCGGTACCGCACGCGCCATCGCCTCGACGTCGGATCGAGGACGGCCCGGTCCGTCCCGACGGCCGCACGGACCCCCCGGACGACGTCCGGAAACTGCTCGGTCACCTCCTCCAGCCGCCGGGTGAACAGCCGCACGTCGTCCCCGCGGACGTGGACCTGTACGCGGATGCCGTCGTACTTGTACTCACAGAGCGCCCGGCCGTCGCTGGCGGCGTCGCTCACGCCGGCCCCGAGTGAGTCGGCCTTCTCGGCCAGCATGACCTGGACCGGCCGGAACAGCTCCACGTCGAGGGCGTCCAGCCCGGCCTGGCCCTCCTCGCGGGCAGTCTCGGCGACGACGCGGAAGTCGGTCGTCACCTGGAACGCCCGCTCGACGGCGTCGACGGCGTCGGTCGACCCGTCGAGGAACGCGTGCGCGGTTGCGTCGCGTATCGTCCCCTCGCCGACTCCGACGCGCATGTGCCCGAGTGCGGTGCGGACGACGTAGCGGGCCTCGTTTGCGTCGGCGTCGGCCACCAGCCCCGCGAGCGTCTCGACCTTCCGGTCCTGGCTGCCCGCTCCCTCGTAGGTGGCCAGTTCCCGGAGGTCGTCGTGGACCCGCTCGACGGTCAGCGTCGACGAGACGAGGGTCTGCTGGCGCCCGTTCGTCACCGCCCACGCCGCCGCGTCGCCGAGGTCGCCGGTCTCGCGCCAGCGCTCCCGTACCACGTCCTCCGGAGCGCCGGTCGCACGGAGCACCGCCTCGAGCGTCAGGCTCGAGGAGACGCCCAGGTCGGTCCGGTCGTACGCCGGCGACAGTCGCCCCCGGACGAGCGTCACGAGCCGCGGCAGCATCTCGCCCGCCTCGGCGAAGGCGGCGGCGAGGATATCCCGCTTCTCGTTGTTCGAGTCGGTCGCCGCCAGCCGGTCGTACACGTCGACGAGGGCGACGTACTCCATCGCCCGACCCTACGGCCGGCGGCAGCAAAAGCCCACGGCAAGCGGTGCATCGTGCGGTTTCTTCCGAGCCGGCGGGCGTGCAGTGCGGCCGTACCGACGGACCTGGAGACCGCCTCGGTCGGTGGACACGAGCGCTGCCGAGACGGCCGCCGTACAGGCGTCCGTACTCGGCGTCACCCGCTGGCCGACTCTCGGCTACACGAGGCCGTAACGAACGAACGTCGGGATGCTCGCTAGGGGATTTGAACCCCTGTCATCGGCTGTCTTCGTTTCAAGGGACCGGGACCCTTTAAAAACCCGAAAGGCCGATATGATTGGCCGGGCTACACCAAGCGAGCTTACGGTACACGTTCGGCGGCGCCGTCGTATAAATCCTGTTCTTTCGGCCCGGCCCGTCGACGGGTACCACGCTGCACTACGGCGGTTCGAGCCCGGACTGGAACCCGCCGTCACCGTGGCTGGAGGTCACGCGATGTCGCGGCTGGTGTCTATCTCGACCTCGTCGGAGAGTTCGAGCTTGATTATCTCCGAGAGCGCCTGCCCGCCGCGGAACTTGGGAACCGCGAGGTGGTTCTCGACGCGGTCCCCGTTGATGGAGGTGTCGAGCTGGAAGACGATGTCGGCCATGTGTTCGGTGGAGTCCCGGAGCTGTGGGACGCCGTGTCCGTCGAGGCAGTGCAGGAGCGCGAGGCTACCGGTGTTGTAGATGTGGTTCTGGAGCTCGTTGAGGAAGTTGCGGTACCGGGTCGGCTCCTGGCGCTCGAGGACGTCGGCGGGGTCGATTATCAGGTTGGAGTTGTCGGGGAGCGCCGAGACCAGTTTGGCCGCGTTGTCCAGTGGCGCCTCGCCGGTCACGTCCCGGACGGTCGGGTCGCCGGTCCGGGTGTCGGCGGCGTCGATGCTGGTGGAGACGAAGTCACCGGTCCGGTCGAGCGAGAGGTACAGCGTCCCGCGCGTGGCGGTGAGTTCGTAGAGGAAGAGCTCGGCCTGGCTGGCGGGCTGGGCGGTGAGCGCGACGATGCTCCCGGGCGGGATGCCTCCGTCGAGTTTCCGGTCGAGAACGTCGATACCGGTCCGGAGGCGGTCACTCATCGCATCTACGTCCGGGCCGCAGCGATTAAAGGTTTCTGGCAGCTCACGGCCCGAACCGGCCGTGCGGGACCGGTCGACGAAGCCGCCGTCGGTCGGGGGATTCAATACCGTCCGTTCCGGGTGTACCGGTAATGCGTCACGACCACCTGATAAGCGCAAAGCAGCTGTCGCGTGGCGACATCGAGGCGGTGCTGGACCGGGCCGCCGAGTTCGCCGCCGACCCCGGCGCTGTCGCCGACGCCCACGCCGACAAGCTGCTCGGGTTGTGTTTCTTCGAGCCGAGCACCCGGACGAAGATGTCGTTCGACGCCGCGATGAAGCGACTCGGCGGCGACACCGTCGACATGGGCGGCGTGGACTCCTCGTCGGTCAAGAAGGGCGAGAGCCTCGCCGACACGGTCCGGGTCATCGAGGGCTACACCGACGCCATCGTGCTCCGGCACCCCTCGGAAGGGTCGGCCAAACTGGCCAGCGAGTTCGTCGACGTGCCCGTGCTCAACGGCGGCGACGGGGCGGGCCAACACCCGACCCAGACCCTGCTGGACCTCTACACGATCCGCGAGAACGCGGGCTTCGAGGACCTCACCGTCGGCATCATGGGCGACCTGAAGTACGGCCGGACGGTCCACTCGCTGGCGCACGCGCTGACGAACTTCGACGCCAGCCAGCACTTCGTCAGCCCCGAGAGCCTCCGGCTGCCCCGGAGCGTCCGGTACGACCTCCACGAGGCGGGCGCACGGGTCCGCGAGCACACCGACCTCGAGGAGGTCCTCGAGACGCTGGACGTCCTCTACGTGACGCGCATCCAGCGCGAGCGGTTCCCCGACGAGAACGAGTACCGCAAGGTCGCCGGCGAGTACCGGATCGACACCGACCTGCTGGCGGCCGCGAAGGACGACCTGACGGTGATGCCCCCGCTGCCGCGGGTCGACGAGATCGCACCGGACGTCGACCCGACCGAGCGCGCGACCTACTTCGAACAGGCGCACAACGGCGTTCCCGTCCGAATGGCGCTGCTTGACCTGATGCTATGACAGACACAGAGCTCCGCGTTTCGAAGATCGAGAACGGCACCGTGATCGACCACATCTCCGGCG
>PXQM01000166.1:4861-8111 GCA_003021325.1 Halobacteriales archaeon QH_10_70_21 | reverse complement strand
CCCCTCCTCGTCCGGGGGCGCGAGCCTGACGTGGTAGGCCGACCCACCGTCGGCGAGGTTCCAGCCGTTGCGGGTCGCCTGCACCTCCTCGCTCCAGGTGACGCCGCCGAGACGGACGGTCGCGCTGCCCCTCGAGGCCAGCCGGCCCTTCGAGACCACCTGCCACCAGATGTTGCGCTCCTCGGAGACGACGATGACGCCGCTGGCCTCGACGGCGTCCGCCGACGCGTTGCGGCCGGGGACCGGCGCGGCGGGGATGTACTGGTTCTCGACGCCCTCCGCGTAGAAGACCGTGTAGTCGCCGACCTCGACGGCGTCGGCCGTCTCGAAGCCGGTCGAGGGGTCGTCGACCACGAAGAGGTTGAACGGGACGGACACGAGCGCGAGCGCGAACAGCACCGAGAGCAGGAGTCCGTAGGCCGCCTCCCGGCGCGAGAGGTCGATGCTCGGTATCAGGTCGCGGTCGGAGGCGGCCACGCCGGCCGCGACGGTGGCGGCGAGCAGGAAGACCGCCGCCGTCCCGACCGCGCGGAACAGACGGAAGCGGTCGGAGCCCTCGATGGTGTAGACGGCCCACAGCCCCCGGTCGACGGCGACCAGCAGTGCCGCCAGCCAGACCCGCGCCGGCGACGGCCGCACACCACGGCGGTAGAGGAGCGCGACGCAGGCAACGACACCGAGGAACAGCCCCAGCGCGTGGCCCTGGATGGCGACGTCGGCCCACCAGGGCCGCGAGAAGCTCTCGCTGGCGGTCCGGGTGATTTCGGGCCGTCGGAGCGCCCTGTAGACCAGGGTGACGACGCTCGTGACGGCGAGCGTTGCGACAGTCGCCAGCGGGTACCGAACGAGCGCGAACCCGACGAACGCGAAGACGACCCCGGAGAAGCCGATGACCGGGCCGAGCGAGAAGAGGCCCGACAGGAGCCCGGCGACGAAGACGCCGGCCGTCCAGGCGGCGATGCGGACCAGTGGGTTCGTCGAGGGCGACGAGAACGACGTGCTCCCCCGCTCGCGGGGGAAGTGGCTCCAGGCGTACTCGGCGATGGAGCCGAACACGAGCGTCCCGACGACGTTGCCGAGGACGTGGCCGAAGCCGCTGTGGGCGAACGCCGCCGTGACCATCCCCGTCGGGTAGAAGTATCCCCACGCGCGGAACGGGATGACGACCGGGTCCCTCGGATTCACGAGGCCGTCCTGGGCGACGAGGTAGAAGAGCGTGACCCCGAGGGCCGCCAGCAGCGTCCCCCAGGGCACGCCCATGACGAGCCGGCGGCGGGCGAGCTGACCCCAGCGACCGTCCGGCCGCGAGGCTGCGACCACTGCGGCCAGCGAGACGACGATACCCGCCACCACCAGGAGCTGCCAGCCGACCGCCGGGACCTCCATGGCCGTCACAACAGCTGGCGCCGATAATAAGCCGACGGTTCCGGGTCAGCCGCCGGGCTCTACGACCAGCTTGCCGAAGGCGTCCCGCTCGAGCATGTCGTCGAAGGCGTCGCCGGTCGCCGCCAGCGGGTACGTCTCCCCGACCGGTGGCTCGAAGGCCCCCTCGGCCAGCAGCTCGACCAGCGTCTCCGGCTCCGGCTGGGTACCCATCGTCGACCCGACTATCCGCTGGTGTCCAAGGAAGAACGGCGCGAGGCCGAACTCCGAGGTCGGGGCGGCGGTCCGCCCGCAGACGACCATCGTCCCGCCGCGCCGCATGACATCGAGGCCGGCCTGGGTGAACTCGCCGCCGAGGTGGTTGACGACCGCGTCCGGCCGGCCGACGGCGCGGACCTCGCGGGTCAACTCGTCGGGGTCCGCCGACCGGACGGTGTGGGAACAGCCCAGTTCGGTCAGGCGCTCGAGCTTCCGTCCGGAGGTCGACGTGCCGATGACATCAGCCCCGAGAACGTCCGACAGCTGGACGGCGGCGACGCCGACCCCGCCCGTCGCCCCCGGGACGAGGACGAGGTCCGTCGGGCTCACGTCGGCCACCTTCAGCATCCGCCAGGCGGTGAGGTAGGCGGTCGGCAGCGCCGCCGCCTCGGTGAAGCCGACCCCGTCCGGCAAGGGGACGAGGCGGCTGACCGCCACGGGCGCCTGCTCGGCGAGCGCGCCGTGGTAGAGCATGAACGACTCACAGAGCGTCTCCGGGCCCTCGCGGCAGTACTCGCAGGTGCCGCAGGTCTGGTTCGGGCAGAGCAGCACCCGGTCGCCCTCGGAGACGGCGGCGTCCTCACCTGCCTCGCGGACGACGCCCGCCGCGTCCAGCCCCGACACGAACGGCAACACTTCCTCGGGGACGAGCGCGGAGTCGCCCTGCAGGATCCAGAGGTCGTGCCGGTTGATGGAGCAGGCCTCGACGTCGACGACCGCCTCGCCCCGACCCGGGTCCGGGTCTGGCCGCTCGCGTATCTCTACCCCTTCGCCGTCGCCGAACTCCGTGACGGCCGCGACGCGCATGGGTCGACCTGTACCCGGCGAGGCCGCTGGCGACCGCGACGACTCCGACCGTCCGGGGCAGCGTCGTCGGTGACGCCGGGATTCCCGTGCCTGTGCGCAGACAGGCCTGTGGAGAGGAGAAGGCCATCCGGAGGATTGAACGACTGCACGTCTCGCGTTCGGCGGGCCGGGTCAGCTCCAGGCGACCCGTCGGCCACCGTCCACGAAGACCAGCCCGTCGCTCGTGACCGTCACGTCGTGGCCCGGGAGCTCGAAGGTGAGCGTCCAGGAGCTGGTCTCGTGGGCGGTCAGGTGGTCGAGCGCGTCGACGTCGATGTACCGCTGGAGAGGGGGGTCAATCTCGTGGGGTTCGACGTCCGTGGCCCGGGCGACCGCTTCCAGAATTCGCTCCGTCGAAGACCGGTTCATGCGAGAATTTGCCAGTCCAGGGTTTAAAAATTCCGGTCGCGTTTCGAAAGTCGAAAGCCGGGGAAGCGTCGCCCGGAGCGCGCCTACAGCTCCATCTCGCCGTCGAGTATCATCTCCGCTTGCTCGGCCAGGGCGGGGACGCCCTCCCGCATCCTCGGGTACATCGGGTCGTCGGAGTTGCCCTCCAGATAGCGGCGGAAGAACATCTCGCCGAGGCCGGCCAGCTTGTAGACCGCCAGCACCCAGTAGAACCGCGCGTTGTCGAACTCGAAGCCGGTCCTGCGCTCGTAGCGCTCGACCAGGTCGCGGCGTGTGGGGTAGCCCTCCCGCTCCATGAACGTCGAGGCCAGCGTCGGTGTCGGGGGCTCGGGGTCCGTCGGCTCCTGCCAGTACG
>PXQM01000166.1:0-4649 GCA_003021325.1 Halobacteriales archaeon QH_10_70_21 | reverse complement strand
GTAGTCGACCTCGTGTATCTCGACGAGCCGGTCGACCAGCTCGTGACCGATGCGCTCGCGGGCCTCGGGAGTTCCGAACCGCTCGGGCTCCTCGTCGCGCAGGACGTCGCCCGCCTGGCGCGTCATCGCGTAGAAGTCGCTGCCGATGACGTCGTGGTCGTCGCAGGCGAGGACGGTCTCCGGCACGCGGGCCTCGGTGTCCTGCAGGGCGTCGATGACGCGGTACTCCCGGAGGACGTCGTGAGCGTTCTCGGCGGTCTCGCCCGGCGGCGGCCGCCTGACGACGAGCTCGCGGTTCCCCCACGTGACGAACAGCGTCTCGTTGGAGTGGCCCTCCTGGTGGTGGGTCACCTCGAAGCGGTCGGCCGGCCCCAGCTCGTCGGCGAGGTACGAGCGCAACGACGCCTCGTCGACGATGCGGTCGAAGTACTCGGAGTCAGCGTCCGTCATCGACGAACCCCTCCGACCTTACTAACATTGTAAGCGAACGTGTTCGGGCCACACGTATATATCCGCCGCTACCCGTCGACGCCCGGAGGCCTATCCGCCCATGCCTTTTACAATGTTGTGCGGTAAAGGGTCGGTATGGAGTACCACGACTCTCCGGAGGCGACGGAGCTCGCGGCGCGGGCGCGGGCGTTCATGGACGAGGTCGTCATCCCGACGGAGCATGAGCACCTGGGCGGCGGTCCCGTCGGCGAGGAGGTCATCGCCGGCCTGCGCGCAGAGGCGCGCGAGCGGGAGGTCTACTGCCCGCAGATAGACGCGGAGCACGGCGGGATGGGCTACGACCTCCGCGACGTGCTGCCGCTGTTCGAGGAGGCCGGCCGGTCGCTGCTCGGCGCCGCCGCGATGCGCGTCGACGCCCCCGACGAGGGCAACATGCACACCATCGAGCTGGTCGGCACCGAGGCACAGAAACGGGAGTGGCTCGAGCCGCTCGTCGCCGGCGACATCCGGTCGGGGTTCGCCATGACCGAACCCCGGCAGGGGGCCGGCTCGGACCCGCCCGCCTCACCCACTGCATGCGGTTCTCGGGAATGTCGCGGCGCGCGCTCACCATCGCGAAGGCCTACATGAGCGACCGGGAGGCGTTCGACTCGGCGCTCTCGGAGAAGCAGTCGCTTCGCTACGACATCGCCGGCAAGGAGACCGAACTCCACGCCGCCCGGACGATGGTCCGGCACGCCGCCGAGGAGATCGCGCGCGGCGAGCAGGCCCGCGTCCCCGTCTCGATGTCGAAGGTGTTCACCGCCAACGTCGCCCAGGAGGCCATCGACCTCGCCGTCCAGTGCTGTGGCGGCGCCGGCATCTCGCGGGACCTCCCGCTGGCGGACTTCTACGAGGCGGTGCGGGCCTTCCGCATCGTCGACGGCGCCGACGAGGTCCACCAGCGCGTCATCGCCCGCGACGCCTTCGAGGGCGCCGAGGAGCACGCTCACGAGCTCGAGAACCTCCCGACGTTCTAGCTCCGTCGACTCCGCTCGCTCCCGGATGGCCGCCCCCGTCGGCCGTGGGCTGCCGCCCCTCCGCAGCGCCTCGCCGGCCACGACCGGCGGAACCCACGGTGAGACCGCTCCGTCCACACGGTCGCCCTCGGCCGTCGGACACGGACGCTCCGGCGCCCGACGTGGTCACGGACCGTCCAGGTACTCTTCGGCCCCGGCGATTGTGGGCTCGAGCATCTCAGCGAGCCCCCGGTCCGACTCCGTCTCCGGGACCCACTCCTCCGGCATCAGCACGTCGCCGTGTCGGCGCCGCGGTACCGACAGACCGCCCGGATGGCCGCCGCCGCCATGTCCAGCGTGAGCACCCCGTCGTCGCGGTAGCGTCCGATCTCGGGGACCGTCTCCCGGTAGAACGCGCTGGTCGTCCAGGTCGGGCCGCGCCGCGTGTCGAACCCGTCCTCGGAGAGCGCCTCCCCGAGCGTCTCGACCAGGTCGGCACTCGGCGTCACCGCCTCCCCGTCGGGCACGTAGTGGTACGAGACGCCCTCGTCCCGGATGCTGCTCGTCGGCAGCAGGGCCGTCTCCGGGTCGATATCCGGCTGGATTCCGGCACCACCGCTCAGCTGGACCACCGCCTCCGCGCCGGCCGCGATGACGTTCTCGACGACCGTCGCCGCGACCGGTGCCCCGATGCCCCACTCGTGGACCGGGACGTAGCCGACCTGGTCCGTGAGCTGGTAGAGGTACTGCGGGCGGACGATACGGACCGAGTCCTCGGCCCTGGCCTCGACGGCATCGGTGAGCTCGGGCTGGAACCCGACGATTACGGCCGGCGGGACGTCCGGTAACCCGTCGCCCTGCTCGGCGACGGCGTCTTCGGGAGCGATGAGTTCCTCGGCGCCGTACCTGTCCCCGAAGTTCGGTATCACGTCCGCCGGGTCGGGGCGTCCGGGAATAACGATTGCCCTCGGGTGGCACCCGGTCGCAAGCGGTACCGCCACCTGTCGAGCCGCGCCGAAGGCAGTTCGGCCGTGGGGCAGGCAGGTACCTGGACCGTTCGAACGGCGGGAGGACGCCTCGCCCTCACGTCGCCGTCCAGCCGCCGTCGACGGTGAAGACGCTCCCGGTGCAGTAGGCGGAGGCGTCGCTGGCGAGGAAGACGGCGATGCCCTGCAGGTCCTCGGGTTCGCCGAGCCGGTCCAGCAGCGTCTCCTCGGCCATCGCCTCGTGCATGTCGTCGAGCCCCGAGTCCTTCCGGAAGGCGCCGCCGCCGATGTCCGTGTGCGTCCAGCCCGGCGCGATGGCGTTCACGCGGATGCCCTGGTCACCCAGGTCCGTGGCCGCCTGCCTCGTGAGCTGGACGACGCCGCCCTTCGAGGCGACGTAGGCGACGCCCGGCCAGTCGGACGCGACCGACCCGAGAATCGAGGCCGTGGTCACGATGCTGCCGCCCTCGTCCATCGCGGCGGCCGCCTCCCGGACGGCGTAGAAGACGCCGTCGAGGTTGACCTCCATGACCTCGTCCCACTCCTCGAGCGGGTAGCGGTCCAGCGGGAGGCTCAGGCGGCCGATGCCGGCGTTGGCGAAGCTCGGCGTCGACGTCCGCCAGTGCGAGGTCGGCACCGACGTCCGCACAGGCCTCCGCGTGGCCCTTCCCTATCCCCGATGCCGCACCCGTAATCAGCACCACGTCGCCGTCGAGCCTGAAGCGGTCGAGCACGCTCATGCGGAATCACACACGCCGGAGAGGTTTGGTGGTTGTCCCTGTGGCCGGACGTGGCACCGGTGGACGTCCGACCCGGGACGCCACTCGGACGCACCGTCGGGCGGGTAGTGGACGGATGCAGGTTCGTACGGAGTGCCGTACTCTCTCATAGTGATTGTTGTGACTCTTTACCGCCGGGGGGGAAGAGACATCCCGCCTCGACTTCTGAGACCACCGATCAGTTGAGGCAGGGCCGAAAATAATCACAACAATCAGTATCAGCGGTCGTCCCCGACCCATGCGTGCGATGACCGGTGAATCGGTGCAGCGGTCCGTATCAGGCCTCGCCGATGCGTTCCTGCATCCGCCCGCCGAACTCGGAGTCCTCCTCGTCGCTGATCGTCACGCCGCTCGTGATGATGGCCTGCAGGCCCTCGTCGACGCCGATGTCGATGTCGTGGACGCGGTCCCGGGAGACGTAGATGACGAACCCACCCATGACGGGGTTGGGGCCCATCGGGAGAAAGAGGCTCATCATCCCCTCCTCCTCGTGGTCGACGCTCCGCTCGAGGTGGGGCGGCGCGTCGGCCGTCACGAACGCCATCACGTAGGAGCCCTCGCTGGGGTACTCGACCAGCTTGACGTCCCGAAAGCTCTCCTCCCCGTTGGCGACGGTCTCGCTCATCTCCCGGAACCCGCCGTAGACGTTGCCGACCCCCGGAATCGCCTCGACGGCGTCGTGGAAGACGTCGGCGGCCGTCGATCCGTAGGGAACCGTCTCGACGATGGCGCCGAGCAGGACGACCACTGCGAGCGCGAGCAGGAGGGTGGCGAACTCGGCGGGCGTTCCACCGACGCCGGTGTAGTTCTCGATGGTCGAGGCGACGGGACCCAGATACCCCGACAGGAACTGGAAGACGACGGCGGCGATGCCGACGGTCAAAAGCGCCGGCACCACGAAGACGGCGCCGGTCACGAAGTAGCTCTTGAGGCGCTTCGATACCGAGGGGCCGGAGGGCGAGGAACTGCTCATGGATGGTGCTCGCGTGCCCTCCGGCTATTAACCTGTCCCTACGCCGGAACGGTGGCCGCTGCCGGCGACCGGCGGCTGGCGGTCAGAAGCTGAAGAGGTCGATGCCACCGGTGACGCCGATGACCTGGCCGGTGACGTAGTTGGACTGCTCGCTCGCGAGGTACGCGACGAGGTTGGCGACGTCCTCCTCCTTGCCGAGCTTCCGCATCGGCGTGGCCTTGGCGATGCGGGCGAAGTGCTCGTCGACCTGCTCGAGCTGGTCGATGGGGAGCTCGGCGAGCTGGCCGACGACGATGCTCGGCGCGATGACGTTCGATGTGACGCCGTGCTGGGCGCCCTCCAGGGCGAGCGTCTTGCCGAAGCCGATGAGCGCCGCCTTCGTCGCCGAGTACGACAGCTGCCCGAACCCGCCCTGCCAGCCGGCCATCGAGGACATGCTGATGATGCGGCCCCAGCCCCGCTC
>PXQM01000165.1 GCA_003021325.1 Halobacteriales archaeon QH_10_70_21 | reverse complement strand
CCCGCCGGTGACGTGATCGTTCGCCCCGTCGGCGTCGGTGCCGAACCTGGTCGCCGTCCGTTCTACCGCTCCTCGTTCCCGAAGCTCTCCTCGTTCGACAGGGCCGATGCGACCAGGTGGGGCGCACGGGTGACGGCCGTCGAGTCCGTCCCGGTTCGGACGCTCGATACACTGGCCGAGACGCTTCCGGCGCCGGACCACATCAAGATAGATGTCGAGGGGCTCGCGCCGGCGGTGTTGGCGGGTGGGAGCGACACGATCGACCGCCACCGGCCGACGCTGTTCGTCGAGCCGCACGACCGTCCCGGCACGGACCGAACGGCGGAGATCCGCGACTGGTGTGCCGACCATCACTACGACGTGACCGAGCGCGAGCGCGCGCTCGTGTGTCGTCCCGCCTGACGTCCGGACGAGAGAGCGCCTGACTGTCGCCGTCCTCGAAGAGCACGCCCGTACACCCGGTGAGCGTCCAGGCGTCGCGAGGGTCCCGGCGTCGGCACCCCTGTCGAGACTGCTCCGGCGGGCTGCGGACCTCCGGACCGGTTCGACTGCCGTGGCAGGCGGTCGACCGGTTTTGAGTCTCGAAACCGTTGTCAGTTTAAATAGCGTTGCCCGACAAGCGGTATATGCCCCGTTGCCCGTTCGGGGCGGTATGCAGGCCGTTCCCCCACCCACCCCCTTCGTTTCCGCCCGTATCAGTACGCTCGTCACCGCTTTCGCCAGCCGCGGGGCTGGTAGACACGGTGGCATCTGCAGGAGTTGTGGTATGCCCGGGGAGGGCTCCGAACCCTCGATCTCCGCATGTCCCAGAAACGAGGCGCAGGCGGCGCCTCGGGACACCGCGGGTGCCGCCTCGTTACCCTATGAGTGCGGCGCTATGTCCAGCTAAGCCACCCGGGCTCGTTTCCGGGTAGCCCGCTCGCGCCCTTCAAGCTTCCTATCTCCCTCGGTCGATTCGGCGCGGCACCCTCCCGACGACCCACGATTTTATGTCGGCCTGCGGGCACACCACAGCCATGGACGAACTCCCGGCCCGCCTCCGCAGCGTAGTCGGCGACGAACCGGTCATCGAAACCGTCGACATCGGTGGCGGCGACGCCCTCGTCGTCACGGCCGCGGCGACGCACCTCTACCGCTCCGAGGGGCTGCTCTCCGACGAGAGCGTCGAGTCGTTCCCCCACGACGTCCAGCGGCTGACCGCCGAGGCGGGCCGGCGGAAGGACACCATCGAGCTCGAGTCCATCGACGGCGAGCGGAGCTTCACCGTCCCCTCTCCGGTCGCAAACGACATCGTCGAGGCGATGCTGGAGGGCGTCCTCCGGACCACCGGCGTCGTCGACGGCGACGAGACGGTCGCGGCGCAGTTCCGGTTCAGCGACCTCACGCTGGTCGTCACCGACGCGAAGCTGTTCAAGCACGTCGGCCCGTCCGTCTGGAACGAGGACTTCGAGATGTTCGACTACGACAGCATCACCGGCCTCGACTTCGAGGAGGGCAGCGTCGCCACCCAGGTCGTCGTCGAGGCCCAGGGCCGCCAGCACCGCGTGAAGGTGCCCAACGACCGCGCCGGGGAGGTCCGTCGGACGGTCCAGAGCGCCGTCTTCGAGTACCACGGCGTCTCGTCGCTGGACGGACTCAGGGAGGCCGTCGGTGCCGACGAGCCCGGGTCGGGCACCGATTCCGGCGGCGGGACCGGCGACCCCATCGTCGAGCCCGACCCCGGACCCGACCGGGAGCCCGACTGGTCGCCGCCGGCCGACCAGGACGTCACCGGCCCCCGCGGCAGGACGCGGCGGGGCGCCGGCGGCGACGCGACGAGGACCGACGAGTCGTCGGCACCCTCGCCGGACGACGACGCCCGCCCGGCCGACACCGACGTCGCGGACCTGGCCGACCGTATCGACGAGCTCGAGGCCCAGCTCGAGCGGCAGAACGAGCTGCTGGAGTCACAGGAGGAGACCATCGAGCAGCTCGTCGATGAGCTCCGGCGCGGCCGGTAGTCACTCCCGGCCGGTCACCTTCCGGATGCACGAGGAGCCGAACGGGCCGTGCTCGCCGGCCTCCAGTTGCATGAAGTACCCCGTCGAGATGGACGCCCCGCAGCGCCGGCACTCGAAGTCGCCCTCCCTGGAGACGACCCCGCTCTCGAAGCTGAGGAACCGGCCGCCCGTGGGCGTGACCGTCTCGCCGTCGCGGACGATGTGGCCCCGCTTCTCGGCCTCCTCGAGTATCGCCCGCGTCGTCTCCGGGTGGGTCGTGATGGTCTCGATGCGGTCGATGACTGCGGGCAGCGGCAGCTCCGTGTGCTCGAGACGGGCCAGGAGCTGCACGCCGAGTTCGACGGGGTCCGTCTCCCGGTCCACGCCCCGACAGTCGGCACACGACGGTCAAAAAGTCACCGGGGACCCACCACAAGGCGTTTACTCCAGGAGGCAAATGCCCGACCGTGAAGCGCGCGTCGCTCCGACAGGCAGCCGGCATCGCGGGGGTCCTCGCGGTGGCCGGCGCCGCCGCCCTGGTGACCTCCCCGGACGCCCTCCTGGCCCGCGCCGAGCGGCTGGCCGAGCGGCCGGCGCTCTTCGCCGCCGTCGTCCTCGGGCTCTACCTCGTCCGGCCGCTGCTCGCCTGGCCCATCAGCGCCCTCTCGATACTGCTCGGCTACGTTCTCGGGCCGGCCGCCATCCCGATTGCGCTCGCCGGCGCCGTCGTCACGGCGCTGCCCGCCTACGCGCTCGCGCGGTCCCTCGGCCACGACGCCGGTATCCTGGCCCGGGTCGGCGACGCCGGCGCCGTCGTTCGCCGGACGGCCGGCGACCTGCGCGGCGTCGTCGCGGTCCGGCTTGCGCCGCTGCCGACCGACCCCGTCTCCTACGCCGCCGGGCTGGCCGGCGTCCCGCTGCGGCCCTACGTCGCCGGCACGGCGCTCGGCGAGGCTCCCTGGGTCGTCGCCGCCGTCCTGCTCGGCGCCTCCGCCGGCGAACTGACGACCGCCGGGGCCGCGGCCGACCCGCTGCTGTTCGTGACCACCGCCGCGCTGGCTGCGCTTCTGGGGCTGTCCGGCCCGGCCCCCCAGCGCCGGTACCGGTCAGTAGAAGGTGTCGGCGCAGTCGTAGACGACGCCGTGGTTCGGGCAGACGTACTTGCAGTGGCGCTCGTACATCCGGGCGTCGCACGTCGGGCACGGCCGGCCGCCGCGTTCGTCGTCGACCATCGTGTTCGGTGGTATCTCGCCGTTCGAGCGGCAAAAACGTGCAGGACGCAGGCAAGACATTTCACCCCCTCTCTCGTTGGGCGGTACATGCCAGCCAGGCGAACGCTGCTGCGGGCGCTCGGTGGGGGAACGGCCGCGGCGATGGCGGGATGCGTCGAGGAGTTCGTGGGCGAGTCCTGTCCCGACGGCGACCTCGGGTCGGTGTCGGGCGAGTGGGTGACCGCGGGCGGGACCGCCGGCTACGCCGGCGCGACCGACGCCGGCGGCTTCGAGGCCGCCCCGGAGACGCGGTGGTGCCCGGACGGGGAGGGCAGCGTCAGGTCCCTGCTGCTGGCCGGCGGCCGGCCGGTCGCGCTCGTCCGGACCGGCAGCATCGGCGACCGGACCTACCGCCTCGAGGGCTGGCGGGCCGCCGACGGCTCCACGCAGTGGCGTCGACGGCTCCCCAGCGACCCCATCCGGGCGCCGGTCCTGGGAGCCGGCGGCGTCCACCTTACGATGGAGAACGAAGACCGGGACCTGCTCGCGCGCTACGCGATCGGCGACGGGAGCGAGGAGTGGACCGTCGAACTCGACTCGCGACCGACTCGATGCCCGCGGTCGCGGCGGGCACCGTCTACCTGGTCGACGTCAGCGGCGGCCGGGGTTCGAATCCCCCGTGGTCGACGGAGACGTCCTGCTCGGCGACGACGAGGAGGCGACGTACGCACTCGAGCCCGAGACCGGCGAGACGCGCTGGCGCATCGAGGAGCCCCTCCCGACGCGGGCGCTGAGCGACGGCACGTTCTACACCGCTCGCGGGGAGGAGATTCGGCCCCACGAGACGACCGACGGGTCGGGGCGGTGGAGTCGTCCGCGACCCGATGCCCTCGAGGAGGTAACTGCCGCGGTGGCGGCCGACGCGACGGTGCTGGTTGGCGGCCGGAGCGCCATCGCGGGCCTCGACCGCGCCTCGGGGTCGGAACGGTGGGTCGTCGATACCGAGGACGACGTCTCCGGGCTCGCCGTCGCGGAGAACGCGGTCTTCACGTTCGACCGTGGTGGGAGCGTCAGGGGGTGGGAGGTGCAGCCGGAAGGCAGCCGAGGGAGACAGCCGCGGACCGGCTGCCGGTGCGTATCGGGTCGTGAACTCCTCGCGACGCGGTGCGGGCCCGGCTCAGCGCTTCAGCACTCGGACCAACCGCAGGACTCGCAGGTCTTGCAGCCCTCGGTGTAGTTCAGCGTCATGCTGGAGCACTCGGGACACTCGGGGGACTCCCCGGAGTCGATGAGCGACTGGGCGTCGCTTGCGTCGTCGTTGGGAGCGGCGCCCGCGGTGCCGCCGACGGCGGCCGTCTCGCCGCCGTCGGTCTCCCGCGTCGCGACCTGGCGGTCCGTCTCGTCGTCGTCGTGCCCGGTCCCCTGCGTCGTCTCCTCGAGGGTGGCCTGGTCGGGGTAGGCCTTGTCGACCTCGCCGTCGAGGTACCGCCGCATCGCGGTGCCGATGGCGTCCGGGATGGAGTTGGTCTGCTCGCCCTTGTCCCAGGCGACCTTCGGCGACCGGATGCCCTGGAGCTCGTCGGCGATCTCGGCCGGGTCGACGCCCGAACGGAGCGCCGTCGAGATGGTCTTCGCCAGCGCCTCGGTGAAGGAGGCGGTGAAGCCGCCGGAGTTGCCGATGTTGGCGAACAGCTCGAACGGCCGACCCGTCTCGGGGTCCTCGTTGATGTTGACGTACAGCTTCCCGTAACCGGTGTCGATGCGCTGGGTGACGCCGTGGAGAACGTCCGGCCGGGGCCGCTTCGTGCCGAGCTCGACCTCCTGGGTCGGCAGGTCGTCGAACTCCGCCTCGACGGTGTCGCTGTCGAGGAAGCCCTCGACGTCGCCGAAGATCTCCTCGATGTTCTCGACGATGGCCGCGGCGGCCTCCGCCTCGTCCATGTCGGCGAACTCCGTGTTCTGCGCGCGGGTGGTCAGCACCTGCTTCGACCGCGTCCCGTCGCGGTAGTAGGTGACACCCTTGCCGCCGTGGTCGTAGATGTACTCGAAGACCTCCTTCGCGTCGGCGACCGTCGAGTCGTTGGGCGCGTTGACCGTCTTCGAGATGGCCGAGTCCACCCCCTCCTGGCAGGCGACCTGGACGCCGGCGTGCTCCTTTGCCGAGAGGTCACCCGTCGTCACGAACAGTTCGCCGATGGCGTCAGGGACGGTCTCGAGCCCGTCGATGCCGTCGAAGCGGTTCTCCGCCATCTGCGC
>PXQM01000164.1 GCA_003021325.1 Halobacteriales archaeon QH_10_70_21 | reverse complement strand
TCTCGTTCTCGTCGTCGGTCTCCTCGACCGCCGAGACGGTGACGGTCGCACCCTCCACGGAGCCGTTCTCGTCCTCGACGACGATGACGACGGTGTCGTTACCGCCGTTCCTGACGTCCACCGTCAGTTCGCCGCCGTCGCTCGTGTCCGTCTGCTCGGGGGTCTCTGTCTGTGCAACCGCGAGCACGGGGCCAACCACTGACAGTACCAGGAGTGCCGACAGTGCGATGGCCGCGAAGCGCTGTTTCGAGCTCATCTCGTCCTTCCCGTGGAGTAAGCAGTCAATAAAGGGGGTCTCTTGTTCAGTACGTTCATCCGGATTAGCTACGGGCCCTGAGCCTTCAGAAGCGATCAGAAGGTTCAAAAACTTTTCTCGTCGTTTAACGTTGTCCGGCGGCGCGGTCGAGCGCGGCCCGCGCGTGGCGCTCGGCCTCCCGGCGGACCACGCCGGCGTCGAGGGACAGCTCCGGGGTGAGGTGCGCCGCCTCGAGGTCGACGACCGCGAGGTCCGCAAGCGCGCCCGGCTCGATTCGACCGGCGTCGAAGCCGAGCAGGTCGGCGCCGCCCGCGGTGGCCGCACGGACCGCCGTCGGAGCCGGGACCGCGCTGGCGTCCTCGGCCGCGAGCTTCCCGACCATCGCCGCGTCGCGCAGTTCGTCGAGCACGTCGAGGTCGTTGTTGGAGGCGGCGCCGTCCGTGCCGATTCCGACGGCGACGCCGGCGTCGAGCAGGTCCTGGACCGGCGCGATGCCGCTTGCGAGCTTCATGTTCGAGGCCGGGCAGTGGGCGACGCCGACGCCGCGCTCGGCGAGCAGTTCTATCTCGGTCGCGTCGACGTGGACGCCGTGGGCGACGAAGTCCGAGGCCTCGAGCAGGTCGTGCTCGTCGGCGTACTCCAGCGGCCGGACGCCGTGCTCCTCGACGATGGGCTCGACCTCGGCCTCGGTCTCGTTGGTGTGGTAGTGCACCGGGACGCCCGCGCCGCGGGCGCGGGGAACGAACTCGTCGAGGCGGTCGGAGTCGACGGTCGTCAGCGAGTGCGGCATCAGCGCGGTCCGGACCCGGCCGTCGGCGGCGCCGTCCAGCTCGCGGGCGACCGCCAGCCCCTCCTCGAAGTCCGCGCGGGCGTCGGCGTCGTCCTTGCCGACGGTGACGACGCCGTGGCCGAGACGGGCCCGGAGGCCGGCCTCCTCGACGGCTGCGGCAATCTCGGGAACGTGGAAGTACATGTCGCCGACCGCCGTGACGCCGTTGCGTATCATCTCGAGGAGCCCCAGCCGGGCGCCAGCCCGCACGTCCGCCGGCTCGAGGGCGGCCTCGACGGGCCAGACGTCTTCCCGGAGCCAGGGGTCGAGCGGCTTGTCGTCGGCGTGGCCGCGCAACAGCGTCATCGCGACGTGGCAGTGGGCGTTGACCAGCCCCGGAATCACCAGACAGCCCTCGGCGTCGAGCGTCTCGTCGGCGCCGTCGGCCGGGTCGCCGACCGCGTCGACGCGGCCCGTCCTGCGGTCGACCACTACGTCGGCCTCGGCGACCGTCATGTCTGGCTCGAGGACGCGCCCGCCCGATATCGCAAGCGTTTCCATGCGACCGCCTTCGGCGACCGACGGGTTGAAACTGCCGACACCGTCGGCCGCCCCTCACCGCCCAACTCGGAGTCGGGTTTTATTCCAAGTGGCTGGTAACGTGCGACAATGACGACGTGGCTGCTGCCGGTCTCGCTCCTGTTGGCCTTCCTCGCCGGCGTCCTCCTGCTGACGGCCTACCTCTGGTACCGCTACGCGCTGCGGCTCCACGCCGAGTCGCTGTCCCCGGAGAACGCCCTCGGCGTCCGGCTGCTCCGCTACGGCGGGGCGGCCGGGCTCTCCTCCTTTGGCGGCTTCCTCCTGGTGTTCGTCTTCTACCTGCTCGCGACCCGCACCGGCAGCACGGCGGTCGCCGAGACCATCCCGCCGCTCGAGGTCGCCGTCGGGCTGTTCCTCCTGTCGCTGTCGACGTCCCTCGTCGCCGGTCTCGGCTACGGTGCCGACGCCCTCCGGACCCGGCTGGACGACGTCCGATAGGGCAAAGGTCCGCCCGCCTCAATCGGGCGTATGCGCATCGCCGTACCCAACAAGGGGCGCCTGCACGACCCGGCGTTGAACCTCCTCGAGCGCGCCGGACTGCACGTACAGGACGGTGCCGAGCGGAAGCTCTACGCCGACACCGTCGACCCCGAGGTGTCGGTGCTGTTCGCCCGCGCCGCCGACATCCCGGAGTACGTCGCCGACGGTGCCGCCGCCCTCGGCATCACCGGGCTCGACCAGGCGCGGGAGTCGGCGGTCGAGCTGGTCGACCTGCTCGACCTCGGGTTCGGCCGCTGCCGGCTCGTGCTCGCCTCGCCGGAGAACGGCGGCGTCGCCGCCCCCGAGGAACTCAGCGCCGGCACCGTCGCCACCGAGTTCCCCCGCATCACCGAGCGCTACTTCGCCGACCTCGGGCTCAGCCCCGACATCGTCGAGGTGTCGGGCGCGACGGAGCTAACCCCCCACGTCGACATCGCCGACGCCATCGTCGACATCACGTCGACGGGCACCACCCTCCGGATGAACCGGCTGTCGGTCGTCGACGAGGTGCTCTCGTCGTCGGTCCGGCTGTTCGCCCACCCGGAGGTGGCCGACGACCCGAAGGTCGAGCAGGTGAAGACGGCGTTCCGGTCGGTGCTCGACGCCGAGGGGAAGCGCTACCTGATGATGAACGTCCCCGAGGACGCCCTCGAGGACGTCAGGGACGTCATCCCCGGCATGGGCGGTCCGACGGTGATGGACGTGGCGGGCACCGACCACGTCGCCGTCCACGTCGTCGTCGACGAACGGGAGATATTCGAGGTAGTCCCCGAACTCAAGAACGCCGGCGCCAGCGACATCCTCGTCACCGAAATCGAGCGACTGGTGCCGTAGATGGGTGACCGTCCGGTCGGTCAGCGTCCGCCCGGAACTGGTCACGCGGAACAGCCCGGACTCGTACGGCACCTACGGCGGTCGGACCAGCCAGTGGGCCGTCGCCGAGGTCGCCGTCGAGACGCCCGACGACCACCCGCCGGCGTCGTTCGTCGTCGAGGGCGGCGGCGAGCTCCACCGGGCGGTGACGGACGTCGGCGGGGGGGACGGCTTCCTGGCGGAGTTCGGCGACGCCTACGGCCGCCGGGGCGAGGCGGAGGGCTGGCTCGCCGCCCGCCTCCCGAAACCCCTCGAGGCGGAGTCGGCGACGCTGACGTGGGACGGCGGCAGTTACGCGCTCGAGGGGTCGGTCCTCGAACGGCTCCGGCGGCCACCGGCGTCGTTCGACGCCGGCTTCGACGCCCCGGCGTCGGCGGCCGTCGGCGATACGGTCACCGCGACGGTGACCGTCGAGAACGTCGGCGACGTCGACGGCCGGTTCGTCGGCGCGCTCAACCGGGTCGGGCCGCTGGTCGCGTCCGCGTCGGAAGCTGCGGTCGTCCTCGAAGTCGGGACCGGCGGGACCGAACGCTGGACGTTCGGTCACGACCTCGACGAACGCCCCGGGGGCCGCGAGGACCCGACGATGCGGTTGCACCTCCTTTGTGACGACGAACGCGTCACCCGCGAGGTCGACGTCGACCGACGGTAACCGGGGCTACTGAAGCGAATTTCAGTAAGCCTGGCTACAGAAATATCATTCAGATTAGAGTTAAGGGCGTTCCACCCGTGGTAACTACCGTGATGAGACGGACACGAACACTACGACAGCAACGGACGGCCCGGCGGCGAGCGGCCCGGAAGAGCACGGGCGCGGTGCTCGGCGAGGGGCTCGGTGCAGTTGCCGCACTCCTGGGAGTGTTGGCCCTGGCCACCTGGCCGGTCGCGACCCTCGCAGGGCTCGCCGTGGCGCTGGTCGTCGGGGTGGCGGTGCGCCGCTCCGGGTGGCCGGCAACCGACGAGCAGCCGCCGGCGAACGTGACGACCGAGCCCCGGCCCGACCCGCGGTAGCACCCGACCCAGAGCACCCGGCGCCGGCCGCCCACTCGTGTGACGTGCGGCTCTCCGGGCGTCCCGCTGCACCCGGCCCTCCGCTCACGCTCTCTTCGCGCCTCCCCCTCCGTTCCGTTCTCGAGTCAGGCGGCCGTCTGCGACGGTCTACCCGAGAAAGAGGTTGGCGAATGCGAACGCGAAGACGGTGCTGATGGTGAAGTAGAAGACCGAAACCAGCACTGCCCCCTTCGTCGTCAGGCCGTACGCGTACCGGACGGCAGCGACGGCGCCGGCGAACGCGAAGGCGGCGATGAGCGCCGGGCTGTACTGGCTGAACAGCATTGCGATGATGACGGGGACCGGCGCGGCCTTGACAGCGTTCTGGTGTGGCTCGTCGCCGAGCACCCAGAGCGCGGCGAGGTGGAGCGTGACCGCAGAGAAGAGCGTCGCCACGAGGAACGTGACGACGAGTGCGAGCGGGCCGCCGCCGAAGACGTCGGCCTGCAACGGAACCATACGGGTCGTAGCGGGCCGCGACGTGAGTAGGTGTCGTTAGCCGTCCAGCAGGCCGAGCTCCTCGAGCCGGGAGACGATCTTGTCGACGGCCTCCTTCGCGTCCTCGGGTTTCTTGCCACCGGTGATGACGAGTTTGCCGGAGCCGAACAGCAGTGCGACGACGTCGGGGTCGTCGAGCCGGTAGACCAGCCCGGGGAACTGCTCGGGCTCGTACTCGATGTTCTCCAGCCCGAGGCCGATGGCGATGGCGTTCAGGTTGAGGTTCCGGCCGAGGTCCGCAGACGTGACGATGTTCTGGACGACGATTTCGGGGTCCTCGTCGACCTGGATCTCGAGGTCCCGGAGCTTCTGGAAGACGATGCGGAGCGATTCGTGAACGTCGTCGGTGGATTTGGCACCGGTGCAGACGATCTTGCCGGAGCGGAAGATGAGCGCGGCCGACTTCGGTTCCTGGGTCCGGTAGACGAGGCCGGGGAACTGCTCGGGGTCGTAGTCGGCGCCCTCGAGGTCCATGGCGACACTCTGGAGGTCGAGTTCCTGCCCGATCCCCGTCGAGGCGACGACGTTCTCGATATTGATGGTCTCCTTGGGGTCCTGCATGACTCGACTTAAAACACGTATTTAAGATTTATAAATGTAGGTGGTCGTTTCCGACGCGCCACACGGCCGGGCGCTCTGCCGCGCGGCTCGCGGCTCCACCGCTCGCTCCGTCCGCGGCCTCCCTCGCGTCGACCGCGCAGTTTAACCCCCGTCGCCGGCGACGAACGGGCGTGTACCTGCTGGAGCTGGCCGGCGACGACGACGCCTTCGCGCGCCGGGAGGCGGCGAGCCGCGGCTCCGCGGTCGAGGCGCTGGCGCCGGGGCTCGCGACCGCCCGCGGCATCCGCCGCCCGGAGACGCTGGCCTACACCCGGCGCGTCTGCCGGCTAATCGGCACCTGCGACCCGATGGTCGCGGACGCGGCCGCGCTGCTCTCGGCGGCGACCATCGACCGCCGGACGGGCGACGGGGAGCGCGGGTCCGTAGCCGTCCGCGCCCGCGACGTTCGGGGACTGTCGGGCGTCGACACGCAGGCCGCCGAGCGCCGCCTCGGGGACGTGCTGGTCGACCGCGGCTTCGACGTCGACCTCGAGGCCCCCGACCACACGCTCGTCGCGCTCTTCTCGGAGACGGCGGCGCTGGGCTGGCTCGAGGCCGAAACGGACCGCGGCTTCGGCGCCAGGCAGCCCACGGACAGGCCGTTCTTCCAGCCGGGGAGCATGGCCCCGATGGACGCCCGGGCGCTGGCGAACGTCGCGGGCGCCGGCCCCGACGCGCGGCTCCTGGACCCGATGTGCGGGACCGGCGGCATCCTCGTCGAGGCGGGGGTCGACGCCCCCTACGGCCGGCAGTCGAAAATCGAAGGTGACTCCCTGGAGACGCTCGTGGGCGGGGCCCTGGCGGCGGCCCGGCGGGTCGCCCCGCGGGCCGTCCTCGTCGGCGACCGGCCGTGGAACGACGCCGCCGAGGCCGCCGGCTGGAGCGTCATCGCACGGTTCGACCGCCCCGTCCACGGCTCGCTGACCCGGCACGTCCACGTCCTCTCGTAGCTGGGGGCGAACCCTGCGGGAAGGGTAAACTCCAAGCGGTTCGCGCCACAGGTGGACGTATGGGCAATGATACCGAGAGACATGTAGAGGACGTGATGACCGCCTCCGTGGCGACGATATCGAGGGACGCGACCGTCAGCGAGGCCGCCTCGACGATGCGGGACCGGAACATCAGTTCGCTGCTGGTGCTGGGCGGCGAGACGGGCATCGTCACCAGCACGGACGTCCTCGAGGCCGTCGCCGAGGCCCGGGACCCCGAGCGGACCCACGTCGAGGACCTGATGACGGCGTCGGTCGAGTCGATAAACGTCGGCCTCCGGCTCCAGGAGGTCGCGGCGATGATGACCAACTACGGCATCAACCACCTCCCGGTCCGCGACAAGGACGGCGACTACGTCGGCATCGTCTCCTCGACGGACCTCAGGGAGACCATCGCCAGCCAGTCGGCCGAACAGTAACGCGGCTACCGACCGAGTTCCGCCAGCAGCCGGCCGAGGTGGACGCGGTCGGTGTTGCCCTCCGACATCTCGAGGTCGACCTCGCCGGCCAGCCGGTATATCCGCGCGAGTTCGTCGCCGTCGTAGCGGCCGCGGGCCGCATCGAGCAGCTCGCGCAGAATCTCCTCGCCCTCGAACCCCTCGTCGTAGAGCAGTTCGTCGAGCACCGAGCGGGCGTCGGCGAACTCGCCGGCGTCGGCGGCCGCGAGCATCTCCTCGAGGTCGTCCGCCATCCCGACGTCGCCCAGCGCCTCGTAGGCGGCGGTCATCGTCACCTCGCCCTCGGCCTCGGCGGCCATCTGGGCCCCGAGGATGGCCGTCCGCAGGTCGCCGTCGCCGTAGCCGGCGACGAACTCGAGGCCGTCGTCGTCGCAGGGGACCGCCTCGCGCTCGACGATTCCTTCGAGGACGGCCACCGTCTCGGCGTGGGTCGGCGCCCGCATCGGTACCGGGAAGCACCGCGACTCGATGGGCGGGATGAGCTTCGAGGGCTGCCGCGTCGCGATGACGAACTGGGTCGCCTCGTAGTGCTGCTCCATCACGCGCCGGAGCGCCTGCTGGAAGTCCTCGCGGATGGCCTCGGCGTTGTCCAGCAGGACGGTCCGGAACGTCCCCGAGACGGGCTGGTAGGCCGCCTGCTCTTTCAGCACCCGGCTAATCATGTCGCGCTTCGAGAGCCGCGAGCGGCCCTCGAGGAACTGCGAGAACCGCGAGTCGTTCCTGATCTCCTTTTTCGTCCGGTCGAAGAAGTCCGCGACGTTCAGCTCGACGAAGTCGTTGTCGGGGTCGGCGTGGGTCGCCTCGGCGAGCGCGCGGACGGCGGCCGTCTTGCCGGCGCCGCTGGGGCCGTAGACGACGAGGTTCATCGGCTCCTCGACGGCCCGCTCCAGCGCCTCGCGGGGCTCCGGCTGCGGCAGCTCCGACAGCGAGGGGGCGTGCGTCTCCGTCCACAGCGGCGAGTCCATGTGCCAGGGTCGGGTCGCCCCCAGCAAAAGCCCTCCTCTCCGCGACGGCGGGTTTTTGTCGGTTGCCGCCGACGCGCCGCCATGGACATCGAGTTCGGCACGGACGGCTGGCGCACGACCGTCGACGAGTTCACGACCCCCAGGGTCCGAGCCGTCGGACAGGCGGTCGCCGACTACGTGCGCGCCGAGGCCGACCCCGACGCCGACCCGGCGGTCGCCGTCGGCTACGACCCGCGCGAAGGGGGACGAGACGCCGCCGAGGAACTGGCCCGCGTCCTCTGCGTCAACGGCATCGACGCACACGTTCCGAACCGCGACACCCCGACGCCGGTCGTCGCCTGGAGCGTCACCGACCGCGGCCTCGACGGC
>PXQM01000163.1 GCA_003021325.1 Halobacteriales archaeon QH_10_70_21 | reverse complement strand
GTCGTCGTCATCGACTCGCTGACGGAGTTCGGCTCGCTGGTCCAGCCGGTCCAGGGCTACGACTTCGTCAAGGACCTCCGGGCGGCTGTCGCGAAGGCCCGGAGCGTTCCCGTCTTCGCCGGCGCCAGCCGTATCGACAACGGCAACGACTTCCCCCACGACCTCGGCTACATCGCCGACGGCGTCATCGACCTGACGCTGACCGACGACCTGCTCGAGGACACGCTGCTGAAGCGCATCCGGGTCCGGAAGATGACCGGCGTCCGCTCGATTCGGCGGTGGGCCACCTACGAGTTCACCGAGGGCAACGGGCTCGTCGCGGCGACCCCGGAGGACGAGGAGGCCGACGCCGACGACGGGAACGACGGTGAGCCGGACACCGCGTCAGGAGCCGGGGACGCGGACGCCGCCGACACCGGGGCGGTCGACGACGGCGACGGGGAACTCCCGGCCGGCGCAGCGGGCGAGGCGGTGACGACCGACGCGGACGCCGCCGGCGCCGACGGCGGCAGTCCACCGTAACGCCGGAGCCACGCCCTTTTACGTCCCGACCGAGAACTACCGCACAATGAGCCACCAGCGCGTTCCGGTCCGCTGTCCCTCCTGTTCGCCCGGGTCCGAGACGGCCCACGAGGTGCTGAACCGCGGGGGGCAGGCGACCGTCCGGTGTAGCGACTGCGGCCACGTCCACAAGACGACCATCGAGACCGAATCGACCGTCGAGCGGCGGGTCATCGTCTCCCAGGAAGAGGAGTCCGACGAGGCGTTCGTCGACGTGCCGCCCGACGAGGAGCTGTCGGTCGGCGACGAGTTCCTCGTCGAGACCGAGACGGCGGTCCTCACAGCCCGCATCACGTCGCTGGAGACGACCGAGGGCTCCCGCGTCGAGGAGGCGATAGCCACGGACGTCAAGACGCTGTGGACCCGCGCGGTCGGCAACGTCGCGGTCAACCTCACGCTGCACCCGAAGGACGGGGGCCACGACGAGACCCGCAGCGTGAAGATTCAGGTGCCGGGCGACGAGCGGTTCGTCGTCGGCGAGACCCACGAGTACGGCGGCGAGGAGTTCACCGTCGAGCGCATCCTCGTCCGCGAGGACGCGGCCGGCTACGACCGGGAGGGCTACGACTACGCCGGCGACAGCGCCCTCGCGAAAGACCTCAAACGGGTGTACGCCCGCGACGAGGACGCCCGCAAGCGGGCCTGGTCCGGGTGGTGAGGTGATGTTCCGGCGCGACCCCGGCGACGGCGACTTCGAGACGCGGCGCGAGGAGATGGTCGACCGGCTCGTCGACGGCGGCCGCGTCGAGCGCGAGTCGACCATCGAGGCGATGCGGGCCGTCCCGCGCCACGAGTTCGTCCCCGAGTCGCGCCGCGAGCACGCCTACGCCGACCGGCCGCTCCCCATCGGCGCCGACCAGACCGTCTCGGCGCCGCACATGGTCGGCATCATGTGCGACCACCTCGACCTCGACCCCGGCGACGAGGTGCTGGAGGTCGGCACCGGCTGCGGCTACCACGCGGCCGTCACCGCCGAGATCGTCGGCGACGGCAACGTCTACAGCGTCGAGTACGTCGACCGGCTCGCGGGGGAGGCCCGCGGGCGCCTCGCCGACCTCGGCTACGACGTCCACGTCCGCGTCGGCGACGGCCACGAGGGCTGGCCGGAACACGCCCCGTACGACGCCACCTACCTCACGTGTGCGGCCGCCTCGATCCCGGACGCCGTCGTCGACCAGCTCCGCGAGGGCGGCCGCTTCGTCGGGCCGGTCGGGACCGTCCGCCAGACGCTCGTGGTCGGGGAGCGGACCGCCGACGGCCTCCGCCGCGAGGAGCACGGCGCCGTCCGGTTCGTCCCGATGCAGGGCGGGGAGCCCTGACGTGCCGACCGACGTCGCGGTCTTCCTCGACGCGTTCGCCGGGGCAACACCGGACGCCGAACTCCTGGGTGTCGGCCTGCTGGCCGCCGGCGCGGGCCGCGTCTACGACGCCGACGCGGTCCGGAGGTGGCTCGAGGCGGCGTTCGGCGCGGCGACCGTCGAGTCCGTGCCCGCCAGCCCGCTGTCGGCGGCCGTCGGGCGCGCGATTGATTAGGCTCCGGGACGGAGCCAGGGACATGGACCCGGCGGTGCTCCGAGACGACATGGTCGACAGCCTGCAACACGAGGCGAAGGCCGTCGTCGGTTCCGAGCGGGTCGGCGTCGCGATGCGGGAGGTCCCCCGCGAGCCGTTCGTCGAGGAGGAGTCCGCAGCCTACGCCGACCGCTCCTTCGAGCGGTTCGGGACGCGAGTACTGTCGCCGAGCGCCGCCGGCCGGCTGCTCGAGGCGCTGGCCGTCCGGCCGGGCGACGACGTCCTCGTCGTCGGGGTCGGCGTCGGCTACACCGCCGCCGTCATCGCGGAGATAACGGGCGAGGCGAACGTCCACGGCGTCGACATCGCCCGCCGCCTCGTCTACGACGCCCGCTCGAACCTCGAGCGGGCGGGGTATCCTGGCGTGCTGGTCGACTGCCGGGACGGCGCCTGCGGCCTGGGCGAGTACGCCCCCTACGACCGAATCCTCGTCGAGGCGGCCGCCGTCGAGCCACCGCCGGCGCTCGTCGACCAGCTGGCCCCCGGCGGCCGGCTCGTCATGCCGCTCGGGACCGGCGGCCAGGAGCTCGTCGCCATCGAGGACGGCGACCGCGTCGCGGAGTTCGGGACCGTCGCCTACCACCCCATGCTGGTGGAGGGCGAACAGCCCCACGGCGTCGAGCGCAACCGGACCCGCCGCGAGGACCGCGAGCACGCCCGCCGGGACGCCAGGCGCCGGAAGGGCTGGGAGCAGTCCTGGATCGACTGGGACGAGCGCCTCTGAGCCCCGTCACTCCCGGACCACGAGCAGCGCCGTGTTCTCGCGCCGGTCGGCGTACTCGCTGCCGGCGGGCGGCTTCACATCGAACTCGACGGTGCCGTCCCGCTGGTTGGCACCGAGCTCCGGTGACAGGTCGAGTTCGACCGTCCCGTTCTCGTCGGTCGTGGCCGTCTCGACGCCGTCGAGCCGCGCCGACCCGCCGCGGGCGACGACCGTCGCGTCGGCGATTCCCTGTCCGTCCGGGTCGACCACGGACACCTCGACGGTGTGGTTGCCCGGCGTCACCACCTCCGGCGCGGGCCGGACGTCCAGTTCCGTCACCGCGAGCCCGGAGATGCCCGACAGCATGCTCATCATCACCGAGAGGCTGGCCACGCCGACGACCAGGGCGATGACGAGCCGGACCGGCAGTCCCTCGATCGCTCGCTCGTCGTCGCGGAGTCGCTCGAGTTGACGCATGGGGTCGGTGGTCCCGCTCTCGGATATAAACCCTCGCGGGAACCGCAAGGTACCTGTGTTCGCTCGCGGACCAGCACACGTGGACGTCCGGTCCGTCGCGCTGGTCGGCGTCGGGGGATTCGCTGGTGCGACCAGTCGGTACGCCGTCGCTACCGCGCTGCCGACGGCGTTCCCGTGGGGCACGCTGGCGGTCAACGTCGCCGGCGCGTTCCTGCTCGGGTTGCTCGTCTACGGCACCTCCGAGCTCCGGCGGATACCCGAAACGGCTCGACTCGTCGTCGCGACCGGCTTCCTCTCGTCGTTCACGACCTACAGTGCGTTCGCCGCCGAGACGGTCGCCCTCTCGCCGGTGTTCGCGGCGGGGAACGTGGCCGCGAACTACGCGCTCGGTCTCCTGGCCGTCGCCGTCGCGAGATGGGTGGTCCTGTGGCGTTCGTGACCGCCCTCGCGGTTGGGCTCGGGGGCTCTGCCGGCGCACTCGCACGCTACGCCGTGGGCGAGCGTATCGAGCGACGCGCACTCGACACGCTCCTCGTCAACGTCGCCGGGAGCCTGCTGCTGGGGGTCGTTCTCGGCGCTCCCGTTGGTGGAGCCGTCCGCCTCGCCGCCGGCGCCGGGTTCTGTGGCGCGTTCACCACCTTCTCGTCGTTCGCCGTCGAGACCATCCGGCTGGCCGAGGACGGCCGTGGCACCGCCGCCGTCGCGAACGCCGCCGGCATGCTCGCGCTCGCCCTCCCGGCGGCGCTGCTCGGGACGGTTCTCGGTGCAGCCGTCGCCGGCTGACAGGCCGGCGCCAGAGGTATCTGCCGGGACGGTGGCGACGAGAGACGGGTGAGAACGGGCGCTGGGCGGCCGGGTCAGGAGTCGACGTTCAGCTGTCGTAGCTCGACCTCGAAGTCACGTTCGGTCAGCTCCTCCGTGGTCCGGCCGATCTCCTCGCGCAGTTCTTCGAGCCGCTCGGTCAGCTCCTGGTAGGAGTCGTTCTCCTTGAGCTCCCGGGGCGTCTTCTGGGTCTTGAGGGCTGCGACCTTCGACGCCAGCGAGAACATCTCCTGGAGCTGGTCGTCGTAGGTGGCCCGCGAGAGCAGCGTCTCGACGACCTCCTCGAGGTTCTCGCGCTGGACCGGCTTGACGACGTACTCGTCGAAGCCCATCTCGATGATGTCGAAGTCCGGCTCGACGGCGGTGACCATCGAGATCCTACAGTCGTACCCATCCTCGCGGACGCGTTCGACGACCTCGCCGCCCGAGACCTGCGGCATCAGCCGGTCGACGAGCGCGACGTCGACCGATTCGTCCATCCCGGCGATGGCCTCCTCCCCCCCGTAGGCGGTTCGAACGTCGTACTCCTCTGCGAGCCACGCGGCGTAGAGATCCGCGAGGTCGCGTTCGTCGTCCACGACCAGCACGGTCGGTGTGTCCTCGCTCATGGCGCCCCCATACGACATCGATAGGTTTCGGACAAGTAAGGCGTTGCGACTGTTTTCAGCGCGCGAAGCCGTCGACCCCGCGCCCGACGGAGGGTGTCGCCGGCCGCGTCTACATAAGAAGCGAAAGGAGGATACCGAAGACGGCGGCGACGACCACGACGACGTACGAGAACAGCATTATCTTCTGTGCCGTCACACTCTACCCTCTGCTTCGGGTAGTGTCTCCGCGAACATATATCTTCAACCGGTCTCACCGGTCGATTCCCGACCGCGTGTGGGGCGGCCGCCCACGGGTCGTCACGACGGCAGCGGGTCGTCTCGACGCCCGCCAGAGACGACCGTCAGGTGCCTGATACTGCCGGCTGTAATTACGTGAAGATTCGTTCTAGATGTTCGACGGCAGTGGGTCTGTGGACCCCGGATGCCAGCACCTCTGTTTCAGATCGTTACAGCCGGCAGTATGAACCGCCGGCCCGGTAGCGTCGGCTCCGGATCGGACCGCCATCGGAATCGGTGGCTCCCGGGGTGTCCCGGAGGACCGGGTGCTACCGGTCGGACGTAACTGTTCGTGGATTGAGCCTCTCGGCCGGGAATCGACAGGAGAAACGCTCTCGAAGACATGAAATACGACTCCGGGGGAACGATTCGATCGGCCGGGTCGCCCGATTTTTAACTGTGTGGGGTTACTGTCCCGGCGAAAGCTATAACGGCTGCCGGTCCGTCGGTGTTTCTATGCCGATACAACGCCGCCGATTCATCGCGACGGCGGGAGCGGGAGTGCTGGCCGGGGTCGCCGGATGCGTCGGACGCGGGGAGAGCGGCGACCGGCCGGCGGTGGCCGGCGAGACGCTGACGCTCACGACCACGACGAGCACCTACGACACGGGACTGCTCGACGAGATTCACACCGACTTCGAGGAGATGTACGGCGTGACCGTCGACGCGGTCGCGCAGGGGACGGGGGCGGCCCTCGAGACCGCTCGGAACGGCGATTCGGACGTGGTAATGGTCCACGCCCGCGGCCTCGAGGACGAGTTCATGCGGAACGGCCACGGCGTCAACCGCCGCGACCTCATGTTCAACGACTTCGTCGTCGTCGGGCCGGAGGACGACCCCGCTGGAATCCAGGGGATGGCCTCGGCGACGGAGGCGCTGACCGCAATCGCCGAGGCGGAGGCGACGTTCGTCTCCCGCGGCGACGACTCGGGCACGCACACGAAGGAACTGAACCTCTGGGAGGCCGCGGGAACCGACCCGGGTGGCGAGTGGTATCAGGAGACCGGGACCGGGATGGGCGAGGCGCTCAACGTCGCGACCCAGCAGGGAGCCTACACGCTCTCGGACCGCGGGACGTTCATCGCACAGCGCTCGGAGGTCGACCTCGTCGTTCTGGTCCAGGGTCCCATCGAGGACGGTCCGGGGAGCCTCGCGAACCCCTACGGCATCATGGCGGTCAACCCAGGCGTCCACGAGGACGTCAACTACGACCTCGCGATGGCCTACATCGGCTGGATAACCAGCCCCGGCGCACAGGAGGCCATCGCGGCCTACGAGGTGAACGGGGAGCCGCTGTTCTTCCCCGAGGCCGTCTCGGAAGAGCCCGCCTTCCAGCAGTACGTTCCGGAAGGCTGGAGTGACGACGACGCCGACGAGTGATCGTGCCGCTCGAACCAGTCGTCCAGCTGCTGCCGGCCGTCCTCGAGTCGCCGTTCAGGGAGGGGTACGTCCGGAGCATCGTCTTCGTCTCGCTGTACGTGAGCGTCGTCGCGGTGACGCTCAGCACGCTGTTCAGCGTCCCCGTCGCCGTCGCCATGGGTCTGACCGACTTCCGCGGCCGGCAGTTCGTGACGTCGGTCATCAACACCGGGATGGGCTTTCCCAGCGTGGTCGTCGGCCTGGTCGTCCTGTTCGCCGTCTCCAGCCAGGGACCGCTCGGCCCGCTGGACCTCGTGTTCACGAAGGAGGCGATGATCCTGTCGCAGTTCGTGCTCGCGACGCCACCGATCACGGCCATCAGTCTCGCGGCCATCACTGGCGTCGACGAGAACGTCTGCGACGCCGCCCACGTCCTCGGCGGAACGCGGGTCGACGTGGCGCTGGTCGTGCTCAAGGAGGCCCGGTACGGCATCGCGACGGCAATTCTTGCCGGCTTCGGCCGCGCCATCAGCGAGGTGGGGTCGGTCCTCATCGTCGGCGGCAACATCACGGGCGCGGACGGTATCTCGAAGACACGAACGTTGACGACCGCGATCCAGCTCGAGGCCCGCCAGGGCCAGTACGACACGGCGATGGTGCTCGGGGCGGTCCTCGTCGTGCTCGTGTTGGCCGTCAACGTGGTCGTGGTCCGGCTCGGCGACCAGGGGGTGCAGCGCTGATGCTCCGGGCGACCGGCGTCTCGCAGTCGTTCGACGACCGCGTCTTCCGGGAGCTCTCGCTCGACGTCGAGGCCGGCGAGGTCGTCGCCGTCATCGGCCCCTCGGGGGTCGGCAAGACGACGCTCCTCCGGACGCTGGCGCTCGCGCTCGAACCCGACGAGGGCCGCGTCACGCTCGACGGCACCGACGCGTGGGCTGTCGACGAATCCGAGCGGCTGTCGCTGCGCCGGCGGGTCGGGATGGTGTTCCAGGATGCGAGCCTCTTCGACGCCCCGGTCGCCCGCAACGTCGAGTACGGGCTCCGGGTTCGTCGGTCCTGGTCCGCCCGCCTCCGGCGTCGGCTCCGCTCGGCGGTGGGCTCGACCAGCCGCCCCGAGGCCGTCCGCGAGGCGCTCGACGTCGTCGGGCTGACCGACAAGCGGAGCCAGCACGCCTCGTCACTCTCGGGCGGCGAGGCCCAGCGCACCTCGTTCGCCCGCGCGCTGGCCTACGACCCGGACGTCCTGCTGCTCGACGAGCCGACGTCGGACCTGGACCCGCGGAACACCGCCGTCATCGAGGAGGCCATCGCCGAGGCCCGGAGCCGGGGCATCGGGGTCGTCGTCGCGACCCACGACATGCACCAGGCCGAGCGGGTGGCCGACCGGGTCGCGGTGCTGCTCGACGGCCGCGTCACCGAGGTCGCGCCGACGGAGGTCGTCTTCGAGGACCCCGACGACGACCGCACCCGGAAATTTATCTCGGGAGAGCTGGTATACTGAGCCACCCGGAGTACCGCTCGCTCGGGCGATTCATCGATGACTCTCAGCAAGGGTTTCGAACCCCACCTCGCCATCGACGAGACCACCGTCACCAGTCGCGACGTCGAGATGCTCCGCGCCATCGACCACTGTGGGTCGATGCACGGGGCGGCGGACGAACTGGGGCGGTCGTACCCGCACCTCCAGCGGCGGGTGGTCGAACTCGAGGAGGCCGTCGGCCAGCTGACCCGGCGGAGCCGGGGCGGCAGGGAGGGGGGCGGGACCGAGCTGACGGCCGACGCGCTCGCTCTCATCCGGCAGTTCGAGCGGCTGGCGGTCGAGCTCTCCGGCGTCACGACCGTTCCCGAAGCCGTCATCCCCGGCACCGTCGTGGCGCAGGACGGCGACCTGGCGGCCGTCCGCACGCCCGCCGGGGAGATAACGGCCCGCGTCCCGACGCCGGCAACCGAGGTCGAGGTCGCGGTGCGGGCGGACGCCGTCGTGCTGATGCAGCCACGGTCGGCGTCGGACGGCCACACGAGCCTCAGAAATCAGCTGGCGGGAACCGTCAGCGACCTCGTGGTCGAGGGTCGAATCGCGACCGTCACGGTCGCGATTGCGGACGACGTGGCGCTCGAATCGGTCGTCACGGAGGAGAGCGTCGACCGGCTCGGCATCGAGGCGGGCGACGAGGTGGTCGCCGCGTTCAAGACGACGGCGGCCAGAGCCATCGAGGTCGACCCGTAGCGCCCCGCGTGCCCGAGGGGTTCTCCGTGTCCGGCACCGGGGTGGTTCACTCCCTGGCCCGAGCACCGCTCGGCCGCTTGCCGCAAAAGAGCAAGGATGGCGTGTGCGGAATGAAATCATTTGTCATAAACCGAATGGAATGCCAACCGCTTCTGATGACCGTTTTGTAAATCGGCACGAGTATATTTTCTGTTTTACCCCCGAAACGGATACTACCTCGACAAGTTCGGGTTTAAAACAGTTTATTACGACCCTATTGACGTATGGAAGGTACCTCACGATCGGAATGAAACACATCTTGCACCATTTCCGGAGGAATTAGTTTAATGAGGGCCTGTGGCTGCCCCTCAACCGGCAGTCTGCCAGTCTTGTGGTCATCCTCGAAATAGGATGGTGGAAAAATCGCTTAAGCAACTGAATGAGGACCGTCCTCAGGCACAGCGGGCAATGGAAATATTCGAAGATTCAGAGCTTGAGGAGAAGCACTTGGAAGCGATTCAAGCAACCGGAATTTCCGATGCAGGGAAGGGACGAAAAGTACAGAACGGAACTGGCAGTGAACTACCCCGACCTGCTCTCTCGGCGTG
>PXQM01000162.1:10978-16125 GCA_003021325.1 Halobacteriales archaeon QH_10_70_21 | reverse complement strand
CTGTGTTCCGTAGTGGTAGTCCTCTCACCCCAAAGAATAGGTTTCCTCCGTGATGTGATTGCAGAATATGAGAAGACGCCCGTTACTGGCGGCGGCGGGGACCGCCCTCACCGCCCTGACCGCTGGCTGTTCGGACGTCATGTCCGACGAGCAGCAGGATTACGAGCTTAGTATTTACAATGTTTCAGAAGACTCCCACACGATCACAGTTCGGATTGCAAACTCCATAGAGGGGTACTTTCAACAGGAGAGGTCAGAGATGGGCGCTGAGACGGCCAACGAGGACGTCCCGGTAGAGGAGACTCCATCCCGTATCTATCTCAAAGTCGATTCGTCCGACTGGATGCCGTATCCATGGCCGGCGTCGACTTACGAACCGGGGAGTATAGCCTCGAAGGCAGAGATCTCGTACCGACCGTCGCGTGAGTACAGGGTTTTCGTTCAGGAAACATAGGCGGGTCGGCCCGGCCCGATACGCTCGCTCTCGCGGCTGATTCGGTCGAGTTCGGACGAACCGGGCGTCGTCTGCCGGACGGATGCGCTCCGTCCCGCACCGCCGTCGAGCCGACCGGGGACGGACGCTACCGTCCGGCCGCGTTCGGCGAGCGTCTACCAGCAATCCGGCCGGGTCCCGAAGCCCCTAAGAGCGGGCTGACCGTTGTTTCGGACATGCAATCGCTCGTCATCGTCGCCCACGGGTCCCACCTGAACCCGGACGCGAGCACCCCGACGTACGACCACGCCGACACCGTCCGCGAGGCCGGCGTCTTCGACGAGGTACGGACCGCCTTCTGGAAGGAGGAGCCGTCGTTCCGCGAGGCGCTGCGGACGGTCCAGGCCGAGGAGGTGTACGTCGTCCCGCTGTTCATCTCGGAGGGGTACTTCACGGAACAGGTCATTCCACGCGAGCTCCGGCTCGACGGCTGGGACGAGGAGGCCTGGGACTCCGACGGGACGAGCGCGACCCACGCGACCCTGGAGGCGACCGACGTCGGGAAGACCGTCCACTACTGCGGGCCGGTCGGCACCCACGACGCGATGAGCGACGTCATCGTCCGGCGGGCGGAGACGGTGACCGACGACCCCGACGTCGGCGAAGGGTTCGGCCTCGCGGTCGTCGGCCACGGCACCGAGCGCAACGAGAACAGCGCGAAGGCCATCGAGTACCACGCCGACCGCATCGCCGAGCGGAACCGCTTCGACGAGGTGAAGGCGCTGTTCATGGACGAGGACCCCGAGGTCGACGACGTCACGGAGTTCTTCGAGAGCGACGACATCATCGTCGTGCCGCTGTTCGTCGCCGACGGCTACCACACCCAGGAGGACATCCCGGAGGACATGGGCCTGACGGACGACTACCGGACCGGCTGGGAGACGCCGGCGACCGTCGACGGCCACGAGGTCTGGTACGCCGGCGCCGTCGGCACGGAGGCGCTGATGGCCGACGTCATCCTCGAGCGCGCCGCAGAGGCCGGCGCCGACGTCGGCGGCGCCATCGAGACGGTCCGGCGTCGGACCCGGGTGGCCGGGGTGGCGGCCGACGCGGAGGCGGGGGACTGACGTGAACGACGACCAGCTCGACGCGCTCGTCGCGGCGGCGGCCGACGGGGTCGACTGCGACGGGCTCCTCGTCGCCGCGGAGCCGGAGGGCTACCGGTTCGAGACGCCCGGCGACGCCGAGACGGGCCTCGACGAGCCGGGCCTGCGGGCGGTCGCCGCCGAAAACCCCTGGGTCGTCTCCAACTGGTACTACTGGGCCGAGGTCGACCGTCCCGAGGTCGAGACCGCCTTCCTCCGCTGGCTGGAGGGCGCCGGCGACCGCGCCGTCCCCGACCGTGGGGGGAGCTCGCTATCGAGTGCAGGCTCGGCGACGACGGCCACCGGACCTACGCGGTCCGCCACGAGGACGACGCCGGCCGCTCGTTCGACGACCTCGAGCCGTACACCGACCCGCTGGACGCCCGCGACCTCGTCAAGCACGACGACCGCGGCCGGGACCGGCCGCTGAAGACCGCTCCGACCCTCCCGACGGGGTGGGCGTTCGTGGGCCTCGACGGTCGGTCGCTCGTCCGGACCGTCGACGTCGTCTATCCGGCGACGGTGACGAACTGGCACCTCGAGCGCGAGGACGAACTCGACGTCAGCCACTGGCGGGACACCATGGAGCGGCAGACGGGCATCTACGGCGTCATCGAGACCTGGGACCGCCGGGAGGGCAACGAGCACGTCAACTGGGTCGCGGAGGCCTGCTGCGTCGACTCCCAGTGCCTGAAGCGCCGCGAGTGGGAGTACGACGACGACACCGACCTCGACGTCGACGGCGGCGACGGGGCGTTCCCCTGCCGGGAGCCCTGCTCGCTGGTCGTCGCCGCCGCCCGCCAGTGGACGAAGCTCGAGGGCGAACGGTCGCGGACCTACGAGTTCGAGCTGACGCCGAGCGAGAAGGAGCAGATAGAGGAGATAATCGACGCCGCCGCCGACGGCGAGGCCGACGATATACGGGAGGCCGACGTCTACGACGGCGCCAACCGGTACCGGACGCGGTTCCTGCGCGCAAAGCGGTTCGACGCGGAGGGCCGGCTCTGCGGCGTCCCGACCGACGAGGAGTAGTCAGCCGAGGTAGTAGGCGGCGACCGCACAGAGGCCGCCAGCGAGGACGGCGAACGCGCCGAGCGCGAAGTCGATGCCGTCGGCCGCGACCAGCGCGCCGACCGCGAGCAGGACCGCCACCAGCCCGAGGACGGCCACGGGGATGAGCCGCAGCGTCGACGACGACCCCGAGCCGGTGGTGGTCGTCGACGTGCCGGCGGCCGCGAGCTCCGGGTCTACCTCGACGGGCTCGTCGTCGGTGGTCCGGTCGAAGACGAGGTCGACGAACTGTTTCTCGCGGCCGTGGCCGACGACAACCTTCAGCTTCCCCCGGACGGTGTCGGCGGGCCACTCCCGCTGGTTCAGGGCGTTCACCCGGACGCTCCGGGTCGCGCCGTTCTCGACGTAGTGGTTCGCCGCCTCGAGCCGCGCAACCTCCGAGAGCTCGTCGTCGAGGTGGAGGTGGACGTGGGTCGCCTCTCCGTGGTTCGACAGCTCGACGACGAACGGCCCGTCCGTCTCGTGCCGCTCGTCGACGTCGAGGGTGTGCAGCCCGCGCCGGTTGATGTCGACGCCGAGGGTATCCGTCACGGGGGAGAGATCGCGCGGTGAGAACAAAAAGGCTCCCCCTCTCGGGGGGTCCTTCGTCGCGTCGCACGGACCCCCGCGACTACCGTCGGCAGTGCCGTCAGTTAGCTCCGACCGTGCGGCTGCGGCTCCCGAGTCCGCTTCCGGGGTCCCGAATCACGGCACTCCGTATCAGGCGGCCGCCTCGTCCCGCATGTCCGGCGGCAGCAGGTTCGGGATGCCGTCCTCGATGGGGTACTCCTCGCCGCAGTCGGTGCAGACGAGCCGGCCCTCGAGTATCTCCTCGTCGTCCTCGCGGATGACCTCGAGCTCGAGCTCGCTCTTGTCGAGCGGACAGCACAGGATGTCCATCAGCGACTCCTTCATACCGCCGACTCGGGGTGGCCGGGGCAAAAGCATGGCGGGTCGCCGCCGGCGGGAGCGTTTTGTCCGCGGGCCGCAAAGCCCGGGCGTGACCGGCGGCACCTACACGCTCCTGTTCGAGCTTCTCGAGCCGGCGACGCTGGAGGTCGGCGAGACCCGCCACTGGCACGTCGACTACCTGCTCGGCCACCCGGGGACCGAGATGCGCGGCGACGTCCGGTCGCCGGACGCCGACATCGAGTGTGCGGTCGCACGCCGCCTGCCCGACGGTCCCGTCGGGGCGTTCGGCGCCTCCGACTGCGACTGCGACGCCCATCTGGCGTACAGCCCGGAGAGGGACCAACTCCGCGCGAGCGTGGTGGACACCCACCGGCGGCTCGGTGGGGAGTAGAACGGGCCGCGGGGACGACAGCCTACTCGCGGAGGATGCGGATGCCGCTTATCAGCGCCGCTGCGGCGACGGCGAACAGGAGCAGGTAGACCAATCGGGCGCCGGCGAGCGATGCCAGCGAGGCGCCCGACGCCTCCACGGTCGTCGACCCCGGCTCGGTGACGACGACCGTTCTGCTGGTGCCACCGACGATTTCGACGTCGTACTCGCCGGGGCTGTCGAGGGTAATCTCCACGGAGACATCCCGCGTCTCACCCGCCCGAACGGTGACCGTCTCGGCCGCGACCGTCTCGCCGTCCGCCACCATCCGCACCCGGACCTCCACCGCGTCGCTGTCTCCGGTGTACTCGACCGTTGCCTCGCCGGTGACCGTCTCGCCGACCGTCACCTCGCCGGGCGTGACCGACGAGTCGATTATCGTGACGTCGTCCAGGGACCCGACGTCGCTGATAGGACCGCTGCCGGCACCACCGGCGCCGCCGCTTCCATCGGTAGCGTCACCGCCATCGCCGCCTTCGCTGCCGTCGGTTCCATCGCCTTCGTCGTCACCATCGCCGCCAGCGCCGCCATCGGTACCGTCACTTCCGTCTCCACCGTCGCCACCATCGTCTCCATCGTCGCCACCATCGCCTCCATCAACGCCGTCGTCACCATCACTTCCGTCTCCGCCATCGGTACCGTCACTTCCGTCTCCGCCGTCGCCACCATCACTTCCGTCTCCGTCGTCGCCACCATCGCCGCCGTCTCCGTCGTCGCCGCCGTCGGTCTCGACGGTCGGACAGTTCCCGGAGACCAGTCCGTCTACCTCGGGTCCGGAGCCGGTGAGGCTCGCGTTGACGGGCACGTCTTCACCCGCCAGTTCGAGACACGCGCTGGCGTCAACCACGTCGTCATCGGTTCCACCCTCGCAGTCGCTACCCGCCGCGTCGACGCAGGCGTCTCCCTCCAGGACGTCGCTGCTGTTTGCATCGCCTTCCTCGTCAGTGTCAGTCTCGTCCGCCGAGCAACTCCCGGCCACCAGTCCGTCTACCTCGGGTCCGGAGCCGGCGAGACTCGCGTTGACGGGTACGTCTTCGTTAGCCACTTCGGCACACGCGTTCGCATCGATGACGTCGTCCTCGCTCCCGCCCTCGCAGTCGCTACCCGCCGCGTCGACGCAGGCGTCCGCGCTCAGCAGTTCCTCATCGGTGGTCGTTCGACTACTGGACGCCGTCTC
>PXQM01000162.1:0-10807 GCA_003021325.1 Halobacteriales archaeon QH_10_70_21 | reverse complement strand
CGACGACGGTGTCGTCGGAGTCCGAAAGCTCGGCGTCGGTCGCAGCGGCCGCAATCGGCGAGACCACGCTCGCGACAAGTAAGGCTGCAATGATGAGCACACCCCCCTTGTAGGCTCTCACGAACGTATGCTTGGACTACATAAGGGAAAGGTATTCTGCCGTACATTTGACCCGCTTTATAACAGAGGGGTGGCGTGGACCCCGTCGTGACGGAACGTCTGCCCCCAGATGCGTCACGCTGCCCGAGAGCGCGACTCGCGTCGTTCGTTCTATCTGCTCTGTACGGTTCGGGAGGTCAGGTAGATGCCGGCCAGGACGAAGAGGGCCCCCGCGAGCGTCGTCGGGCCGGGGACCTCCGCCAGCAGGACGAGCGCGAGGACCGTCGCGCCGACCGGTTCGCCCAGGAGGGAGACGCTCACGACCGACGACTCGACGTGTTCGAGCGCCCAGTTGACGACGGTGTGGCCGAACAGGCCGGGGCCGACGGCCAGCGCGAGGAAGATGGCCCACTCGCGGGTGCCGTACCCCGACAGCGGCAGGCCCCGGCCGAGCGCGACGACGAGCAGCGTGAGCGTACACGCTGCGTAGACGACGAGGACGTAGGGGACGAGCGCGAGGCGCTGCCGGAGCGACCGACCGACGAGGACGTAGATGGCGGCCATCACCGCGCCGAGCACGGCCAAGGCGTTGCCGTAAAGGGGGCGGTCGCCCCGGACAGCGGCGCCGGCCAGCAGGTCGCCGGCCGACATCGCGGCCATCCCGAGAAGTGCGACGGCGATACCGGCGGCGCGTCGGCGGCCGATACGCTCTCCGAGGACGAGCGCGGCACCGACCGCGACGAAGAGCGGCTGGGACTGCACCAGCGTGACCGACCGCCCAGTCCCGGCGCCGGAACGCGGCGAAGTCGCCCCGGTAGCGGGTGGCGAGGAACGGCGCCACGAGCAGGGTCGTCAGGAGTACCCGGTAGAACGCCAGCACGACGGCGGGCGCCGAACTCCACCGCACGAGGACGGCGCTGGTCGAGACGGCGGCAATGGCGACGCCGAGGGCGACCATCGGCGGCGTTCGCTCCTCCAGTCGGCCGAGCACGTCAGACCCTGGGACGCCGGGCGGCAAGTCGGTTGCGCAACCGGCGCGGGAGGGTCACCGCACGGCCGGGGGCGTCACTCGAGCAGTTCCTTCGTCTTGCGGTGCCGTCCCCGGAACATGGGTTCGAAGCCGACCCACCCCAGCGGCGAGACGGCGCGGCGGAGGGCGCCGCCGGGAAGTTCGTACTCGACGCGGTCGGAGACGACCGTCTCGTCTCCGTCCGCGAAGAACTCGTGGGTGTGCTCCCAGGTCGGGAACGGACCGCCCTCCATGACGTCGTGGAACATCGCGGCGCCCTCGTCCTCGGTACGCTCGGTGATGACGGAGGTCCACTCCTGGCGCGGGCCGACGCCGAAGGGCTGCATCGCGAGGTCGATTCGGGAGCCGGCCGTCAGAATCTCCGGGTCTGGGTCACCGTCGGGCCCGGTCACGGACCGGACCTCGAGGTTCATGAAGTCGGGCGTGAGCGCGTCGAGGCCGTCGACCGTCGAGTGGAACTCCCAGACCTCGTCGAACGGTGCCCGGACGCGCGTCTCCCGCGTGTACGTGGCCATACGGACAGGTAGAATCCCGAGGGGCAAAACGGCACGGACGACGGAACCGGAGGGACTACTTGAGCCGTTCCTGCAGGAAGGAGGGGTGTGCGGCCTCGACGCCCTCGATGGCGAGTATCTCCTCGCGGATGACCTCGCCGACGGCGTCGCCGTCCGAGGCCCTGATCTCCGCCATCAGCATGTGGTCCCCCGAGGAGGTGTACAGCGACTCGATGGCGTCGAGGTCCTTCAGTTCGCCCGTCACCTCGACGTAGCGCTCGCTGGAGACATCGATGCCCACCAGGGCGATGGACTTCTCGGAGAGCTTCTTCGGGTCGACGTCGGCGGAGTAGCCGACGATGACGCCCTCCGACTCCAGTTTGTCGATGTACTTGCGGACGGTCGGCTTCGATACGTTGGCCCGTTCGGCGATCTCCGCGTAGGAGGCCTGCGCGTCGTCCTCCAGAACGGACAGGATTCTGTCCTCCGTCTCCGCGCTCATGGGAGCATCTTTTACGTCCGTGAAAAAATATCTTCCGAAGTGAAAAACGTCGGGGGCACCCCCTGCAGACCGAGCGCCGGCGGCCGTTGCAGTTTACATCGGTTGTTTCCAACCGTAAATAGCCTAACATCGATAATCGACTGGGGTAGCCTTAAGTTGATTCCGGCGACAGGGACATCCGTATGACTCTCGAGGACATCGACCGCGTCGCGGTGCTCGGCGCGGGGAGCATGGGACACGGTATCACGGAAGTGGTCGCCATCGCGGGCTACCACGTCACGATGCGGGACATCGAGACGGACCTCGTCGAGGGCGGCTACGAGGACATCGAGTGGTCCCTCGAGAAGCTCGCCGAGAAGGGCCGCCTCGAGGAGGCGCCCGCCGACGTGCTGGACCGCATCGAGACCACGACGGACCTCGAGGCGGCCGTCGCGGACGCCGACGTCGTCATCGAGGCCGCTCCCGAGGACCTCGACCTCAAGCACGACATCTTCTCGGACCTCGACGGGATGACGCCGGAGGGGGCCATCCTGGCGTCGAACACCTCCTCGCTCCCCATCACGGACATCGCCGAGGTCGTCGACCGGCCGGAGCGGGTCGTCGGCACGCACTTCTTCAATCCGCCGGTGAAGATGGACCTCGTCGAGGTCATCTACGGCGAGGCGACCAGCGACGAGACCGCCGAAACCGCCTACGGGTTCGTCGAGTCCATCGACAAGACCCCCATCTACGTCCGCAAGGACGTCCGCGGGTTCGTCGTCAACACCGTCCTGGGGCCGTTCGGCGACGAGGCCGCCTGGATGGTCAGCGAGGGCGAGGCCGACATCCGGACCGTCGACGCGACGATGGTCCACGAGCGCGGGTACCCGATGGGCCCGTTCGAGCTGTCGGACATGACCGGCATCGACATCGGCTACCACGTCCGGAAGGAGGCCGGCGAGCCGATTCCCCCCGTCGTCGAGGAGAAGGTCGAGGCCGACGAGCTCGGCCGGAAAACCGGCGTCGGCTACTACGACTACGAGGAGGAACGACGTCGCGACCCCGGAGGACATCGACACCGGCCTCCGGCTCGGGGCCGGGGTCCCCGAGGGGCCGTGCCGCCGGGCCGACAAGCTCGGGCTCGACACGGTGCTCGAGACGCTCGAGCGCCGCCACGAGGAGACCGGCGAGGACCGCTACGAGCCGGCCGACTACCTCCGGGAACTCGTCGACGAGGGCCGGACGGGCGAGGACGCCGGCGCCGGCTTCTACGAGTACGGCGACGACGCCGACCGCGACTACACGACCGTCAACGAGACGCTCCACGACGACGGCCTGCTGGAGATAGAGCTCGACCGGCCCGAACGGATGAACGCCATCAGCCCGGACCTGATGGACGAGGTCGTCCACCTGCTGGAGACGGTCGACGAGGACGCGGTGCGATGCGTGCTCTTCGAGGGCGCCGGTGACCGGGCGTTCTCGGCGGGCGCGGACATCACGGCGTTCAGCGGCATCGACCCCCACGAGGTCGAGCCCGGCGAGGTGTACCGGACCATCGAGGAGTTCCCCCGGCCGACCATCGCGAAAATCGACGGCTTCTGTCTGGGCGGCGGCCACGAACTGGCGCTGGCATGCGACCTCCGTGTCGCCACGACCGACTCGGAGTTCGGCTTCCCGGAGATCAACCTCGGGCTCATTCCGGGCGGCGGCGGCACCCAGCGCGCCGTCCGCATGCTCGGCGACGCCCGCGCCAAGGAGCTCGTCTTCCGGGGCAACCACATCTCCGCCGAGCGCGCCGAGGAGTGGGGCCTCATCAACCGCGCGGTGCCGCCGGCGGAGTTCGAGGCCGTCGTCGACGAGTTCGTCGACGACATCGTCTCCGGTCCGCCCATCGCGCTCCGGAAGGCAAAGCGCGTCATCACCCGCGGCCGCGACCAGGACTTCAGCGCCGGCGTCGAGCTGGAGTCGCAGGCGTTCGGCCTGCTGTTGGGGACCGACGACATGATGGAGGGGGCCGCCGCGTTCATGGAGGACCGCGACCCCGAGTTCGAGGGCAAATGACCGACCTCGAGTCCGGGACGGACCCCGAGAGCGAGGTCGACCTCGAGGACGCCCTCGCCGAGCATGGCCTGTTCGCGTGGCTCGACCTGGAGATCGAGCGCGTCGACCCCGGCCACGCCACGTTCGTGCTCCCGTTCGACGAGAAGTTCGCGAACGTCTCCTCGGGAACCGTCCACGGCGGCATCACGGCGACGGTCATCGACACCGCCTCGGGGTTCGCACTCCGGTCGACGTTCGACGACCCGGAGTCGGTCCGGCTGACCACCACGGACCTGAGCGTCCGGTACGTTCGCCCGGCCCGCGACGACGTGCGGGTGACCGCCGACGTGGTCCGGGCGGGCGACTCGATGGGCGTCACCCGGTGCGAGGTAACGACGGTGCACGAGGGCGAGCGGAAGGTGGTCGCGACCGGCGGCACCAGCTGCCGGCTGCTCGGGAGGGCCGACACGTGACCGACGACGAACCGGGCGTCTTCGCCGACATCGAGGAGGGCGACACCGCGGTCACGCAGGGCCGCACCATCACCGAGGCCGACGTGACGAACTTCGCGGGCGTCTCGGGCGACTTCAACCACCTGCACACCGACGAAGAGCGGATGTCCGAGTCGGTGTTCGGCGAGCGCATCGCACACGGCATGCTCGTCGTCTCGGCGGCGACCGGGCTGCTGTGGCAGGACCGCACGCCCGAGGCGCGGGATGCCGTCGTCGCCTTCTACGGCATCGACGACCTGCGGTTCCGGCAGCCGACGCACATCGGCGACACCATCCGCGTCGAGACGGAGGTGCTCGAGACCCGCGCCAAGGAGGAGGGGATGGGGAACGGGACCGTCCGCAACGCCGTCGAAATCAAGAACCAGCGGGACCAGACGGTCGTCTCCTGCGAGATGACGTCGCTGCTGCGGTAACAATCCGATAGCGCCGTCGCTGTAAGAATATTTACTTCTTAACTATGAGGAAAATTGCTCTGCGCCGTTCCGACGTAACATATAAATAACGACGTATTTCAGCCAAAAGGAAGTTCAATTACAACGACACCAGCCCCGATACGAGGGAGGACGACCTCTACCGGAACGCCGACGGGACCCTCCAGACCGACGGCAGCCAGGGCGGGAGTGCGACGGTGACGAAGGACGACTCGACGGCAACGCCGACCCCAACTGATGACAGTTCGGATGACGCCCCGCAAATAACGAACTACCGGGTCACCTCCGATGGTGGAGTAATAACGGTCGCCTTCGACAGCGACGAGAACCCCGTCGATATCGAGGCCGACGTTCGCGGGCCCGAGGACAGCACCCTGACCGAGGAGGACTTCAGCGGCGACCGCTTCGAGGGCTTCCAGGCCACCTTCGAGCCCGGTAGCGACGGCGATTACACCGTCGAGCTGGTGACCGCCGAGGACTCGAGCGGTGACGACGGTGCCCAGGGCGAGGACTTCACCGACTCCACGACCCTCGAGAGTACCAACGAGTCGACGGACGGCTCCACCGACTCTTCCGGAGACTCCACCGATGATTCCTCCGGTGACTCCACCGACGACTCCTCGAGCAACTCTACTGACCGACCGAGAGCGACGGTCCCGGGCCAGGCCCGGTCGTCGCAGTCACCGCGTTGCTCGCAGTCGCTCTCCTGTTCTACCGGCGCCGATAGCCCGGGCCGGTCCCTTCCGCGTCTCGCACGAGCGGCGAGCCTCTGCGCTCCGGACGCCCGTTCGCCACCCCTTCGACCGTCGCCTGGGTCGGCCGGTTACTCCTCGTAGGCGAGGCTCATGACCCACTGGGAGAAGGTGTCGCTCTGTGGGTCGACCTCCTCGTCGCCGACGAACGGCGAGAGCATGTCGCCGGCCATCAGCAGCGAGAACTCGAGGTCACGCGGATCGCGGATGGGCGTGACGAGGTAGGTGTTGTGCCCGTCGTAGACGGTCTCCTCGCGCTCGACGAGCTCGCGGTCCTCGAGCTTGTCGATGATGCGGCTCCCCTTCCGGGAGTCGACGTCGAGCTCCTTCCAGAACTCGCTTTGGTGGATGCCACCGGTCTCCCGGATCAGCTCTAGCCCCTCTCGTTCGACCTCGGACAGGTCCTCCTCGGCGGCGCTACTCATTGTGGTACAGTCGGCCGCCGCGCGGTTTAAATCCTGGCTTCGACGCGCTCGTAGGGCGTCTCGCAGGGCGGCCCGTCGGCGAACTCGAAGACGCGGTCGGCCCCGAGCCGGACCAGCGACGACGAGCGGGTGCCGAACCGCTCGCCGTGGACGCAGACGCCGAACTCGTGGTCGCCGAGGACCTCCCCCGCCCGGCGGGTCCACTCGGCGGCGGTCTCGCCGTCCTGCGGCTGGAGCGTCGCCTGGACCCGCTCGGCGTTCGCCGCCTGCCGTCGGCCGACCTCCGGGCGGGCCGGCGGCACGAACCACTCGCCGTCCGACCCGACGTTGACGACGACGTGCACCCCGGGGTCGAAGGCCGTCACCCGGTGGCCGTCGACCGGGCCGTCGGCGCCGCCGTTCTCGACGAGCCGGCAGTCGTCGCCGTCGGCCGCGAGCAGGTGGAACGGTGCGTACGTCCGGGCGTCGAGTTCGGCCTCGACGCGGTCGGCGGCGGCCGCCGCGGTCGGGGTCTCGAGGGCGTCGCGGACGAGGAGCCCCCGGGAGCGCTCGCCCTCGCCCGACACCCACCGGTTGGTGACCGCCACGAGCACGCCCGACTCGTTGTAGCCGAGCCAGGTGCCGCCCGCCCGCTCGTCGCGCGGCGCGAGCACGGCCGGGTCCCGGCCACGGACCGACGGCGGGCTGGCCGGCCGCTCGAACAGCTCGTCGCGGTTGGCCGCCACGCAGACCGGCGCTGCCTCGAAGACCCGCCAGGCGACGATGAGTGTGCACACGCGGACGGCTACGGCTCGGGGTCGCTTAAACGCTCCTCGTGGTGCCGTCACTCGTCCTCGAGCCGGCGCCGGACGGCGTCGCGGTCGACGGTCCCGGAGGCCGTCCGCGGAATCTCGGACGCGAAGCCGACCGTCCGGGGGCGCTTGTAGTCGGCGAGCCGCTCGCGGCAGTGGGCCCGGAGGTCGTCGGCCGTCGTCTCGCCGTCCGGGACGACGAGCGCCGCGACCCGCTCGCCCCACTCCTCGTCCGGGAGGCCGACGACGGCGCAGTCGGCGACGGCGTCGTGACGCCGCAGGGCGGCCGCCACCTCCTCGTGGTCGACGTTCTCGCCGCCGGTGACGATGGTGTCGTCGACCCGTCCTTCGACGTACACCCGGCCGGCCTCGTCGCGGTATCCCCGGTCGCCCGTCCGCAGCCCGGCGCTGCAGAAGGCCGACTCGGTCTCGGCGGGGTCGAGGTAGCCGGGGGTCACCATCGCGCCGCTGACGACGAGTTCGCCCCGCTCGCCGGCCTCGCACGGGGCGCCGGCCTCGCCGAGCACCGACAGCTCGGCGAACATCAGCGGGTTGCCGACGGACTCGGGGGTCTCGGCCGCGGCGGCCGGACGCGCAGTCGCTATCTGGGAGGCCGCCTCGGTCATCCCGTAGGTCGGCGCGACCGGGACGCCCCGGTCGTGGGCACGCTCGATGAGCGTCGGCGGGCACGGCGCCCCGCCGAGCAGGACGAACCGCAGTTCCGGGAACGTTCCCGCCTCGAGGAGCCGCTCGAGCATCGTCGGCACGAGCGAGAGGCAGGTGGCGTCGGCGGTCCGCAGCGCCGACAGGGTCGTCTCGGGGTCGAACCCCCGCTGGACGGAGAGGGCGGTGCCGTAGACGACCGACCGGTAGACCGGAGCCAGCCCGCCCATGTGGTACATCGGGAGCGTGACGTGCCAGCAGTCCTCCGGCGTGAGACCGAGCCGGAACGCCGAGGCCGTCGCGCCCGCGAGGACGTTCGCCAGCGTGAGCACGACCGCCTTCGGCTCGCCCGTCGTCCCGGAGGTAAACATCACGACCAGCGGGTCGTCGACCGCCCACTCCGGGAGGTCGAAGGGTTCGGGTCGGACCGTCTCGAGGCCCTCAGCCTCCGCAGTCGGCTCGTCGAGTGACAGGACCGGAACGTCGACGGCCCTGACGACGGCCGGCTCGGTCGACGCCTCGCAGACGACGGCTGCGGGCTCGACCCGCTCGAGTCTGGCCGCCAGTTCTCCGGCGGTCCCCCGGGCGTCGACCGGTACGAGCGTGGCACCGAGCCGCTGTGCGGCGTGGACCAGCTCGACGAACTCGGCCCTGGTCGGAGAGCAGACGGCCAGAGGGTCGTCGACGCCGACGCCGCGGGCCGCGAGCCGGCCGGCGAGGGTCTCGACGCGCCGGTCGAGCGCGGCGTAGCTCAGCGGGGTCGCTACGTCGCCGGCGGCCTCGATGGCCGTCGCCGCCGGCGTGGCGTCGGCGCGGATTGCGAGCCAGTCCCGCATCGTCCATACTCCGTTTACGGTGGAGGGATATTGCCTTTTCCCTGCGGGACGGCGACCGCCCCGGAGCGTACCAGTGCGACCCCCTCCCGGAGGTCGGTCGCGAATCGGTCGCCGGTCGCCAGGCCGCAGGCGGGGACGTCCGGGAGCGACGCGGCGAGGTGGACGGCCCCGGCCCGCGCGACTGCGCCGTCTATCGTCGTCGTGACGCGGCCTCGAGGACGGCGTCGACTCCGTGTTCGACCAGCCCCTCGTCGAGCGCAACGGCGGTCGCGCCGCCGGCGAGGTCTGCGTGGCCAGCGAGGTCGGTGGCCGCGAGCGGCTGTTCGACGAACGCCGCGTCGAGGTCGGCGAGGGCGGCGAGGGCGCGCTCGGCCGTCGGTCGGTCCCAGGACCCGTTGGCGTCGGCCCTGAGTTCGACGTCGGGACAGCGCGCACGGAGCGCACGGAGGCGCTCGAGGTCCGCCGACAGCGGCCGCGCGCCGACCTTGACCTTCACCGCCGGGTAGCCGGCCTCGACCGCGCGTGCGGCGGCCCGGGCGGTCTCTCCGGGGTCGCCGTCCCCGACGGTGGCGTTGACCGGCACCTCGCGACGCTCGCCCGTGGCGCCGAGGTGGCGGTACAGCGGGCGGCCCGCCGCGCGGCCCCGGGCGTCGAGGACGGCCAGCGAGACGCCGTGGCGGGCGGCCGGCGCGTCGGCGAGCGTGCCGTCCTCGAGGGCGGCGACGGGGTCGGAGACCCCCCGCAGGGCCGTCTCGCAGGCGTCGAGCGGCTCGGTCCAGCCGGGCAGCGGCGTCGCCTCGCCGACGCCAACGGCGCCGTCGACGGTGACCCGGACGAGAAAGCCCGTCCGCTCGTCGATGGCCCCGGCGGCGGTCGAAAGCGGCCGCGACAGCGGCACCGAAAAGCGCTCGACGTTCATACCGCGAGCCCGACCGCGAACAGGGCCGAGTGGGCGAACAGCAGCCTGCCGGTGCGTTCGAGGGCGGGGTTCAGCGCCGCCCCGTCGGAACGGGTCCAGACCGTCCGGCCGACGGCCGCCGCAAGCGGCGCGGTCGCGAGCGGCAGCAGGACGGCCGGCGAAGCGCCGTCGAGCCAGAAGACGACCGGGACGGCGTAGGCCATCCCGACCAGCGCCGTCCACTCGAGGCGGCTGGCCCGGGAGCCGAGGATGACCGCCAGCGTCCGCTTGCCGGCGGCGGCGTCCGTCTCCCGGTCGCGGACGTTGTTGACGACGAGGATGGCCGTCGAGAGGCCGGCCGCCGGGAGGCCGGCGACGACCGCCCGCGCCGGCAGCGTCCCCGGCGGGAGGCCGACCGGCAGGACGACGCCGGCGCCGGCGGCCGCCTGGACGTAGTAGGTGCCGGCGACGGCCACGAGGCCGAAGAAGACGAACACGAAGAGGTCCCCGAGCCCGCGGTAGCCGTACGGCAGCGGGCCGCCGGTGTAGGTGACCCCCGCGACGACCGAGGCCAGGCCGACGACGAGGATCGGGACGCCGCCGACGTAGACCAGGTAGACGCCGCTGACGACCGCCAGCCCGAAGGTAGCGTACATCGCGCGCCTGACCGCCGCCGGCTCGATGAGTCCGCCGGCGGTCACGCGGGTGAACCCCTCGCGGTCGTCGGTGTCGGCGCCGCGGACGGCGTCGTAGTAGTCGTTGGCGAAGTTGGTCCCGACCTGCAGCAGCAGCGCCCCGACGAGCGCGAAGACGGCGGGTAGCGGAGCGAAGACGTCGTCGCCGACCGCCAGCCCGGTGCCGACGACGACCGGCGCGGCCCCGGCCGGCAGCGTCTGCGGTCGGGCCGCCATCAGCCACGCACGGGTCCGGGAGACCGACTCCGTCATCGTCGGCCCTCGGGGCGGCGACGATATAAGTACGTGGAAGCCGACCCCGGTTCGGCCTGGCGCCGGAGGCGGAAGCGCAGAAGGGTTATGCCGCGGTCTCGTCGTCGGCGTCGTCGCTGACGTCGACGTCGACCTCGAGATCGTCGACCTGGTCGGTGATGTCGTCGACCTGCTCCTGCAGCGTCTCCGTTTGCTCTTCGATTCGCGCCTGCAGCTCCTCGAGCTGCTCCGCGAACCGCTCCTGGAGCTCCTCGCTCTGCTCGTCCAGTTCGTCCTGCAGGTCCTCGACGGCCTCCTCGAGCTGGTCGTAGACGTCGGCGACCTGGGTCTCGAGGTCGTCGGTGGTGTCGGTCAGCGCCTCCAGCTGCTCGTCGACGGTGTCGAGGAACTCCTCGAACAGCTCGTCGA
>PXQM01000161.1 GCA_003021325.1 Halobacteriales archaeon QH_10_70_21 | reverse complement strand
AGAACCCCTGCGAGCCCATGAAGAACACCCCGTGCAGGACGGTCCCCGCCGTCCAGCGAGTCGCCGAGCGCCCGCGAGGCGAGCGTCTCCCCTGACAGAGGCAAGGACGTCGACCTTGCGTTCGGCCGCCGGGACCGCGAGCCGACCGTCTCGGCCACCCGACCGGTGGCCTTTTAGCCGTCATTCCCCTTGTACCGACAACGATGGGACCCGGCTCGGACATGTACCGCCAGCAGATCCTCGACCACTACAAGAACCCCCGCAACTACGGGGAGCTCGAGGACGCGGACATCGAGCACGTCGGGGAGAACCCGATGTGCGGCGACACGATAAAGATGTTCGTGGAACTGGCGGACGACGAGGAGACGATAGAGCGCGTCAGCTTCATCGGCGACGGCTGTGCCATCAGCCAGGCGTCCGCGAGCATGCTCTCGGGGGAGCTCCGGGGGAAGTCGCTGGCTGCGGTCCGGGAGATGGACCGCGACGACGTCATCGACATGCTCGGGGTCGAACTCAGCCCGATGCGCATCAAGTGCGCCGTCCTGGCCGAGAAGGTCGCACAGGACGGCGTCGCCATCCACCGGGGCGACGAGGACATCGCGGAGACGACGACCGAGTAGGTCGGTCGGCGGTTTTTTGATACGTTACCGCGTAGCATACGGCATGGTGTCCGACCGACGGCAGCGCCAGGTGAAGTTCGGACAGACCGTCTACGACGGGGACGGCAACGAGCTCGGCCGCGTCCGGAACCTCGACGACGGCGGGTTCTACGTGACGAACCAGGAGGGCGTCTCCACCAGCGAGCAGGCCCAGAGCAAGGCGGGCGAGAAGACGCTCATGTGGCGGTGCGGCGAGTGCGGCGAGGTCGGCGACATCGACGACGTGCCGGCGATGTGCCCGTCCTGCGGGGCCTCCGGCGAGAGCATCAGCTACCTCCAGGAGGACTGACGCCGGAAGCGGAGGTTTTCTGTCGCCCCGGCGGGTAGGGCGCGCATGGACGTGGTCGTCTTCGGCGCCGGCAGTCTGGGGAGCCTCGTCGGCGGGCTACTGGCTCGCGAACACGACGTGACGCTGGTCGGACGGGAGCCGCACGTCTCGGCGGTCCGGGAGCGCGGGCTCCGCATCGAGGGCGAACTGGAGGCGACCGTCCGTCCCGCGGCACGGACGGCGGCGCCCGCGAGCGCCGACCTCGCGCTCGTCTGCGTGAAGGCCTTCGACACGCCCGCGGCCGCCGACGCCCTCGCCGACGTCGACTCCGGGGTGTGCTGCTCGCTGCAGAACGGGATGGGCAACGAGGCGGTCCTGGCCGAGCGGGTCGACGCGGCGGTGCTCGCGGGCACCTGCACCTACGGCGCGATGCGGCCCGAGCCGGGCGTCGTCCGGTGCACCGGCGTCGGCGAGGTCGTCGTCGGGGCGCGGGGCGGCGGGCCCTCGGCGACGGCCGACCGGGTCGGCGCCGCGTTCGAGGCGGCCGGGCTGGAGACGACCGTCGCCGGGGACATGCCGCGGCGGCTCTGGGAGAAGCTGGCGGTCAACGCCGGCATCAACGCGACGACGGCGCTGGCGCGGGTCGACAACGGCGCCCTCCTCGAGGGCGACGCCGGCGCCGTCGCGACCGACGCGGCACGGGAGGTCGCCCGCGTCGCGGGGGCCGAGGGAGTCGAGCTGTCGGCGGCGGCGGCCGCAGCGGCCCTCGAGCGGGTCGCCGACGCGACGGCGGCGAACACCTCCTCGATGCGGCAGGACGTCCAGGCCGACCGGCGGACCGAGGTCGACGCCATCGGCGGCTACGTCACCGAGCGGGCCCGCGAGCACGGCCTCGACGTCCCGGTCAACGCGACGATGACGCGGCTGCTTCGCGCCTGGGAGACCGGTCGCGGGCTCCGCTAGAGCTCCAGGACGTAGCGGTTCTCGCGGTAGCTCTCGCCGCCGACCTCGGTCTCGCTCTGGTCGACGCGCTCGAAGCCGAACCGCTCGTAGAAGGCGTTTCCGGGGTCGTTGTCGGCCAGCACCATCGCGTTGACCCGCTCGACCCCCTTCGAATCGAGGACGTCCCGCGTCTCCGTCAGCAGGCCACGGCCGAACCCCTCCCCCCGGTGGTCCGGGTGGACGTAGGTCCGCAGGATGTACCCCTCGGCGTCGTTCCAGGTGGCGTGGGCGAAGCCGACGACCGAGCCGTCGGCCTCGGCGACGAGGAGGAGCGTGCGTTCGGCCGCGAGCTCCTCGGCGATTCGGTCGGCGTCGTACCACTCGTTGACGGCCGCTTCGGCCGTCTCGCGCGTCAGGATGTCGGGGTAGTCGACCGTCCAGGAGCGCTCGGCCACCCGCGCGATGTCGGCGACGTCGTCGGCCGTGGCCGTTCGAACTGTCATGCGTACACGTACCACGGTGACGGGGTTAGTCCTTTCTCCGGCGGGCGGCCCCGGACCGACGGGTCACACAGCGGTCCGTTACGGCGCCCGGTCGGCCACAGTGCCGTTCGGGGCCGTCGGCGGCCCGGCGGGCGGCGACCGCTCCCGGTACTTTTTACGCCTCTCTGTGCTGGTGTTATGTACCAGCTGACCGCCGTCGTCGTCGTTCCCGCACTCGGCGTCCTCTACGGGCTCGTGATGGGTGGCGAGGCAGGTGCTATCGCCGGGGTCGCCGGCGGGCTCGGCATCGGCCTCTTCCTGCCGTACGTCGGGAGCGGCCCCGAGGACCGCATCGAGGAGCTGGAGCGGGAGGTCGAGGAGTTGCGCCGCGCACGGGAAGCGGACGGCTGACCGCGCGTCGCGGGAGGGCTCTCGTACTGGTCGTGGCGACTCGTCACCGCCGTGGCGTTCCGGTCTCCGCGTTCCAGTCCGTGAGGACACCGGTGTTGCGATGGAGGTGTGGGATAATCGCGACGACCGCTGTCACTCCATGTAGCCGAGGTCCTGCAGCCGTTCCTTGGCCTCGGCGTCCATGTGGTCGAGCGCCTCGTCGGCGTCGGTGGTGGTGGCGTCCCACTCGTCGGCGGCTCTGGCCTCGAACCGCTCGAGCGCCTCGCGGACGCCCTCGATGACGGAGTCCGCCGGCCCTCCGTCGCCGCCGAGGCCGACCGGGTCGGTCTCGCCGGGGTCGACGTCCAACCGGTAGGCCTCGTCGGGGATGCGCTCGTTG
>PXQM01000160.1:3382-12600 GCA_003021325.1 Halobacteriales archaeon QH_10_70_21 | reverse complement strand
AGACTCCCATGGAGGAAACCCCGTCGTTCACGACGGGGAGGATGTCATATTGACGGCGTCGACTGGCAGGCCCCGACCCGTGACCCCGGAGACTCGGTGGCCGCCGTCGCCGACCGGGTGACCGGGACCTACGACATCGACCTCGGGCCGGCCTTCGACGCGGGCTGACCCGTCGGTCGACCCCTCGCCCGGTCCTCCGGTGGGTTCGTCGTCGGCGCGCGGTCGAAGTGCCGCCCGTTCGAACGGGAGGGGGTTCCGACCGGGGACCTCGCTCCGCCGGACGGGGACGGGCAGCCGGCCGGGCCGATACTCAGTCCACGATTCTGAGCCCGTCCGCGGTCTCGAAGACGTACACGCCGGGGTCGATGCCGGTTCGCTCGCGGTACTCCTGTTCGACCGCCGCGGAGACTGCCTCGGTCACGTCGGGGTCGACGAGGGCCGCGACGCTTCCGCCCCAGCCGCCGCCGACCATCCTGCAGCCGAGGACGCCCGGCTTCTCCCCGAGGATATCGACGACGGCGTTCAGCTCCGCACAGCTCACCTCGTAGTCGTCCCGGAGACTGCGGTGCGACTGCCGCATCAGCGACCCGACCCGGGCGACGTCGCCCGCCGCGAGCGCCTCGGCCGCGCTCCGAACGCGCTGCATCTCGGTCGTGACGTGGCGGCCCCTGCGGGCCAGCGGCGGCTCGAGGTCCTCGGCGTGGGCCGCGACCTCCTCTGGGGTGACGTCCCGGAGGGTGCGGACGCGCTTGCCCAGCAGGGCGTCGAGCCGCGCCGTCGCGTCGTGGCACTCCTGGACGCGGTCGTTGAATCCGGACTCCGTCAGCTGGTGGGAGACGTTCGTGTCGACGACGAGGAGCCTGGCACGGTCGCCGTCGAACGGGATGTGCTCGACCTCGCGGCTCCGGCAGTCGATACGCAGGACGTGGTCCGCCCGCCCGAGCGCGCTGGCGAACTGGTCCATGATACCGCAGGCCATCCCGACCTCCTCGTTCTCCGCGCGCCACCCCACGTCGGCGAGCGCCTCGGGGGTGAGACCGAGGTCGTGGACGGCGTTCAGTGCGCCGCCGACCGCCATCTCGAGGGCCGCCGACGAGGAGAGCCCCGCACCCATTATCATGTCTCCACCGATGACGAGGTCGGCGCCGACCCGTTCGTCGACCTCCCCGGCGAGCACCGTTGCGGTCCCGACGACGTAGGCCGCCCAGCCGCCCCGTTCGTCGCCGACCGACGCCTCGACCCCCTGGTCGAGGGAGACCGAGTGGACCCTGATGCGGTCGTCGTCCCTGGGGCGGGCGGCCACGGCGGTGGCGCGGTCGATAGCCGCCGGCAGTACGATGCCACCGTTGTAGTCGACGTGCCCGCCGATGAGGTTCACGCGACCCGGCGCGACGGCCGTCGCTGTCGGCGACGCGCCGAACTGTGCTTCGAACGCCGCTCTGACCGCCTCGACGATGTCGGTATCGTTCATCGTGGTCCTGTCAGTCGGGTCCGCACCCGACCGGCGTCTCGGCGTAGCGCGACGCGACGGATAAAGACACCTCCCGGGCCGGCGAGCGGGCCGGACCGCCGGTCACTCGTCATCGAACCCCTCGACGCCATCCAGTCCGAGGACGAACTCGGGGGTGAAGGCGGCCGCGGGCGTCTCGAAGCCCACCTGGTCGCCCTCGAGAACCCGCTGGGCGGCCGTGGTCGCGGCGTCCACCGTCAGCGCGTAGGCCTCGGGAGTCTTCAGCCGCGAGGTGACGGTCGTCTCGCCGTCGGTCGCCTCCCCCCAGACGTAGCAGGCGCCGCGCTCGCGCTGGCGGGCCGACGGGCCCGAGACAGTCATCCGGGTCATCAGCTTCAGCGCCCGCTTGACGGGGTCGAACTCCAGCAGCGGCATCGCGACGCGCCCGAGCCGGAGCGCCTTCTCGGCCGCCTTCGGCATCGCCGTGTACACCTCGACGTTCTCGATGCCCGTCGTGTAGTAGGCCGTCGAGACGTCGCCCCACGGGATGGCGACGGCGTTACGCTCGCCGCGGCCGAAGTCGATGCGCCGGCTCCGGTGGGCGGTCGGGACGTCGACGATGTCGCCGCCGCGGCGGACCTTCCCGCCCTCGGCGGCGTGCTCGATGGCCGACCGGAGCGTCCCCCGCGAGATGCCGCCGTCCGGGTCGAACCCCAGCCGGAGCTCGGTCGCCTCCGGCAGCCGGTCGTGGAGGTGGCCCGCAAGACAGTCCGTCGGGACGACGTCGAAGCCGACGCCGGGGAGCAGGCAGACGTCGGCCTTCTCGGCCTCCCGGTCCCGCTCCGCGATGGCCTCGAAGACCGACAGCTCGCCCGTGATGTCGAGGTAGTCCGTTCCCGTCTCCAGACAGGCCTCCACGAGCGGCTCGTAGGTCTCGACGAACGGACCCGCACAGTTGAGAAGGAGGTCGACGTCCTCGAGGTTGGAAGCGGCGTCGTCGACCCCGAGGGAGCGACCGTTACAGCCCAGCCGCTCGGCGAGGTGCTCGGTCTTCAGCTCGTCGCGGCCGGCGACGGTCGTCTCGACGTCCCGGTCGACCGCTTCTTCGGCGATGAGCTCACCGGTGTATCCGTAGGCGCCGTAGATGAGCAGGCTCATACTCCGTGTGTCGTCGGCAGGACTGAAAAAGCCCGCCGCGAACGACCGCGCTCCGTGGGGGCTTATCCTGCTCGCGCTCACAGGAGGGCCCATGACGCAACGCGACGTCGTCGTCCCCGGCGGGATGGAGTCTCTGGAGGCGATAGCCGACCTCGCCGTACAGGCCGAATCCCTGGGGTACGACCGGGTCTCGGTGCCGGAGGTGACCGGCAGGGACGTGGTGACCGTGCTGGCGACGCTGGCCGAGCGGACCGAGCGCATCGGTCTCTCGAACGACGTGCTCTCGCCGTGGGGGCGCTCGCCGGCGATACTCGGCCAGACCGGCGTCACGCTCCAGGAGGCCAGCGGCGGCCGCTACCGGATGGGGCTCGGCGCCTCCTCGCCGGAGCTGACCGAGAGCTGGCACCTCGGGTCGTTCGACCGGCCGCTGCGGCGCGTCCGGGAGACCATCGAGATACTGAAGCAGGTCGCCGCCGGCGAGCCGGTCGACTACGACGGCACGGTCTACGAGGGCGGTGGGCTGAAGCTGCGCGGCGTCGACCCGGCCGAAGTGCCCGTCGACGTGGCCGCGCTCGGCCCGAAGGCCACCGAACTCGCGGGGCGGTTCGCCGACGGCTGGGTACCGCAGCTGTTCACGCCGGCGGCCCTTTCCGAGCGGATGGCGGACCTGCGGCGCGGCGCCGACCTCGGCGGCCGCGACCCCGGAGACCTCCGCGTCGCCGTCACGGTGCGGTCGTGCGCGCTCGACGACGCCGACCGCGCCCGTGCCGTCGCGCGCCGTCAGATCGCGTTCATGGTCGGTGCCTACGGGCCGTACTACCGCCAGTCAGTCGGCCGGCAGGGCTTCGAGGCGGCGGCCGACGCGGTTCACGACGCCTGGACCGATGGCGACAGGGCTGCGGCCGTCGAGGCAGTCACCGACGAGATGGTCGACGGCCTCGTCGCCGCAGGGACGCCCGCGGCCGTCCGCGAGACCGTCGGTCGGTTCGAGGCCGTCGACGGCGTCAGCGCCGTCCGGGTCGGCTTCTTCGGCGAGATGACCGCAGCGGAGCGCCGACGGACGACGGAGGTACTGGCCTGAACGGGTCGGTGCACATCCTCGCCCGGTGACCGACGCGGTGTGGACCCGCGCCGCCGCCCCGGCCCCGTCCGGCCACAGGTTTGATGATTCGAGCCCGCGAGGGGACGGCCAATGTGGGGGCACCGGCGGTGATTCGGCTGTCGAAGCTGGTCCTGTGGCTCGCAGTGGTCGTCGCCGGCGGTGGTATCGCCGCCGCGTACTCCGGCGCGGCGACGCCGCTGGACGTCCCGTCGTCGCTCCCGGGTGGTCCGGTCTACGCCTTCCCGGCCGTCGCAGCCATCCTCGTCGGCGGGCTGGCGGCGTCCGCATACCTCGACAGGCGCGCCTGGCGGCGGATGGGCGAACGGGCGGGGCTCTCGCCCGAGAGTGCGGGCCTCTTCGAGAACCCCTCCGATGGGACCCGCGAGTTGCTGCCGGCGCCGGTACTGTCGGGGACCGTCCGTGGACGGCGGGTACGGGTCCGGACGCACTCGACCAGTTCCGCCGGCAGCTCGAACCGGACGACCACGGTCGTCGAGGCGGACCTCGAGCGACCGGTCGAGTGGACGGCCATGCTCGGACGGGAGAGCGACGGGGGCGTCGCGAGCAGCCCCGACCTCGGCCCGATGGAGGTCACGGCGGTCGACGGCGAGTTCTCGGTAATCGGGGACCTCCCGCCCTCGGTCGCCGAGGAACTGCTCGACCAGCGGGTCCGCGACGCGCTCTCGGCAGTCGAGGGCGGCGTCGTCGTCGGGGACGTGGCGGACGCGGCCGTCGACGCGATACGAGCCTCGCTCGGGGGTGGCGACACCTCGCTTCCGGGCGGCCTGGCCGACGGCATGCTCGGTCTCGTCGACGACGGCGACGACGGCCCCTCGGAACGCGTCGTCCACAGGAGCGAGGGCCTCCTGCTCGACGGGGAGAAACTCGAGCGTCGGCTCGAGACCGTCGTCGCTGTCGCGGAGGCGGTCGACGATTCGCAGACGTGGGGCTGAGCCATACCACCATCGGAGCCGGGCGAGGTCACGCAGGAGTCACGGATCGGTGCGGTCCCGTAACCCTCCACCGTGGAACGCCGCCCGGTGGCGAGTCCGACTGCGCCGGACACCCGAAGTACCCCGACCCACCGAGCGGAGCCAGGCCCGTTCCACGAAGACATCCTGCTCCGTGTATCGCAAGGGATATAGCGCTACGCTCCGGTTGTACCGACCTGACCAATGGTCCCCCCAACGCGACGACACCTCCTCCAGGCAGCGACGGCCGTGGCCGCTGGACTGGCCGGATGTAGCGGCCTCGCCGGCGACGAGTCGTCCTCGGGACGTTCCGTCTCCGAGGGTGGAACGACGCTGCCGAAGGGCGCCTCCGAGTCGGACCCGGACGTCCTCCTCGTCCGGGCGGACACAGACCGACCGCCGCTCCGGGTCGTCGACCGAGACGCCGAGCAGACCGAACCCGAGCCCCGGGACCGACAGCGTCGACGGATCCGTTCGGACCTCATCGACTCGGCGTCCCGCGCCGAACGGCTCGTGGTGGCTGACGGCGTCGACGGCGGGTCCGTCACCTCCTTCGTCTCGGAGACGGAGTTCGGTTCGGAGACACTGTATCTCGAATCGAAGCTAGTCGAGGAGTGCTTCCGGCTGGAGTTGTGTAGTATCTCGTGGCGATCCGACGAAGTGCAGACCGACTACGTCCGACTGCTCCGGCCCTACGACGAGTCCTGCAGCGCCGACGAGCGGGGCTACGAGTCCCGCCTCATCCGGATTCCAGGCGCAATCGACCGCGATGAGGTGAACTCCTTCGGCTCCAGCGTCGGCGGGAGCGGCGGTTGCGACGGACGACGTGCGGTCGGCGCCGAAGGAAGCGGCGGGGGCGGCGAGTCCACAGACACTCCGACCCCGGCGTCCGACAGGGGTGACGAGTGATGCCCGAGCCATCGATGACGCGACGCGGACTGCTCGTGGTTGCCGGGACCGCGGCACTCGCCGGGTGCAGCGAACTCGAGTCCGGCGACTCCCGTGAGGGGATCTCGCCGACCGAACTGCCGGACGTCCCGGACCCCGACGAGATACGGCCGGTCCTCGAGGACGACATCCCGGTCGCCATCGAGCGCTCGAAGCTCGAGGGAGCGGCCGGACGCGCTGCCGACCTGCTCGGGGAGGTGCCGATTCCGCTCGGGGAGGCGGAGATTCCGAACGGACACGTCCGCGAGGAGCTCACCCGCGCGGCCGACGGCGCCGGACGGCACGTCGAGCGGGCCCGGTCGGCGACGACGCGGCTCTCGGCCATGCAGGAGCTACGGAACGCCCGGAGCGACGCCCGGTTCGCAGCCGAAGGGTGGGCGTTCGTCGAGGAGGACCGAACCGCCGCCGAACTGCGAGAGGAACGACGAGAAGCCGTCGAAGAAACGAACGCGTTCCGCTCGGAGCACGAGTACGTCGGCGAGGACCCGGTGCGCGCCGTCGTCGTCCACGCACGCGTGGAGTCGCTGCTGGGCCGCGTGGGGAGCGACCGGGACCCCGACGTCCACCACGATTCCAGCGACCTCCTGACGGTCGCCGAGTGGGGCGAACACGCCGAATCGACGCGGGCCGGCCTCGAGGACGCCCGGTACCTCCACGAGCGGTTCACGTCCTCGCTGTCGCCGGACGCCGCGACGCTCGGTGCACGGTTCGACGCCGCGACGGAGGCGCTGGTCGCCGACCTGGAGCGACGGCGGGGAGAGCTCCCGCCCGAGCCGACCGAGGAGGCCAACGAGGAGCGCTACACCCGGTTCGTCCGGAGTCGACTCCGCAGCGAGGCCGAGTCGAGCGTGGACCGCGTGCGGAGTGCCGACGACACCGCCGGCCCGGTGCTCGAGGCTACCGGGGGGCTGACCGAGTTCCTCGCACACGACCGCCTCGTGGGCCGGCTCGAGGACGGCGAACGGTTCCGAATCGAGGACGGGTCGGACGTCCGGGCGGCCCGGTCGGACGCTGTCGGGGCGATTCGGACGGCACTCGAGGAGAGCCGGCGGCCAGTGTTGGCCCGGGGCGTCCTGGCGGGGGCCGCCCGCTCGATAGTGTTCGCCGACAGTGATATCGCGCGGTTCAGGCAACGCGTCACTCCGGCCAGGCTCGAGGACCCGATGCGCGAGTACCTCATTGCGACGCTGCGGGCCAGGAGCGTCCCGGCCGCCTCCGAGCGGGTTCTCGAGGCGCTGGAGACCTGAGCCACGAGCGGTCCTCCCGGAGTGGTGCATTCGAGGCCGCATCTGGCAGTGATAACGACCGCTCCGAACGGCCGAGCGCGTCTCTCCGGTCCTGCCGCCGAGAGCTTTACACGTCTCCAGTCGCTCCCACCGGGTGTACAATCCCGCTTCACCCAACATGACGTCCGGACAACCCATCCGCTCGGACGAGCAAGGTCTGAACAGGATGACACGACGTTTCCTGGCGCGGACGGTGCCGCTGTCCGACGACGACCCACCGACGAGACGAGGGGAATGATAAGCGCACAGTTCCGCATCCAGCTCCCGGAGTACATGTGGGTCTCGGAGCTCTCCCGGCAGTTCCCGACCGCGGAGTTCAGGCTGCTGTCCGGCTACCGCCTCGACCAGCACGCCCTCGAACTCGGCGAGATCGTCGTGGAGTCTCGGGACCGGGCGGTCGAGGCGATGCGCTCCCACCGGGCGATACGGTCGTACGAACTGCTGGAGTCGGAGCCGGGGCAGGCCCTCGCGAAGTACGAGACCACCCAGACCGATCTCTACGACTTCGCGGAGCAGTCGGCGCTGACCATCGAGTTTCCGGTCGAGGTCAGGAACGGCTGGTACCGGTTCGACCTCACGGGGACCCGCGAGGAGCTCGACGAACTGGAGGCGGTCCTCGAGGGTTCGCCCCTGTCGTACGAACTCGAGTCGCTGGTGTCCCGGACCGAGACCGAGTCGCTCCTGACGGACCGCCAGCGCGAGGTCCTGGCGACGGCGGTCAGGATGGGCTACTACTCGGTGCCCCGGGAGTGCACGCTCGCGGACGTGGCCGAGTCCCTCGACGTCGACGAGTCGTCGGTGAGCACGACGCTCCGCCGCGGCGAGGCGAAACTGGTCAAGTCGTCACTGCTGGGTCCCGGCGCCGAGTAACGGGACGACCGGCGGAGCGCCCCGCCCCGACCACCGAGCCGCCAGGGCCACACAGCCCCCGGCCCGACGTCTCCGTCCGGAGGAGCCGAAGGCGCCGTCGGATTACGTGGCTCGTCGAGTAGTCGGACGGTGCGAGCATCGGGGGCAGGACCGACGCGAGCAGACGCGAGCACCCCTTGCCGACGGCAGCCCGAGTGACCCGCGAGCGACGCGAGCGAGAGCCCCGGGCGATGAACGGGGTCTCAGAAGTGGCCGGCGTCGATCTCCATTATCTCGGCTGCCTCCTCGGGCGTCGCGGGCTCGCGGCCGACGTTGCGGGTGAGTTCGGCGGCCTTGGCGACGAGCTCGGGGTTGGTCGCCATCTCCCCGTTCGGCAGGTAGAAGTTGTCCTCGAGACCGACGCGAACGTTGCCGCCCATCGAGAGGGCGCCGGCGGCGAGCTGCCACTGGTCGCGGGAGATGCCGATGACCTGCCAGTTGGCGTCGTCGGGCACCTGCCGCACCTGGTGGGCGAGGTTCTCTACGGTCGGCGGGATGCCGCCCAGCACGCCCATGATGAGCGAGAAGTTCAGCGGCTCCTCGAGGTCACCGGACTTGAGGAACGGCCGGATGTTGCCGACGTGGCCGGTGTCGAAGCACTCGAGTTCGGGCTTGACCCCCGACTCGTTCATCGCCTGCAACAGCTCCCGGATCTCGTTGAACGGGTTGTCGAACACCATGTCGAAGACGAAGTCCTCGCGGGAGTCGCTGTACTTCGCGTAGTTCATCGAGCCCATGTTCAGCGCGGCGATGTCCGGCTGGACGCGGTCGACGTACTCGATGCGGGAGTCGACGGGTTCGTGGAGTGCGCCGGTGGAGACGTTGACGAGGATGTCGGTGCGGGCCCGGACCTCGTCGTAGACCTCCTGGTAGATCTCCTCGTCGAAGGTGGGGGAGCCGTTCTCGGTGCGGGCGTGGATGTGAGCGATGGCGGCGCCGTTCTCGCGGGCCGCAGCGGCGTCCTCGGCTATCTCCTCGGGCGTGTAGGGAATGTGCTCGCACTGGTCGCGCGTGGTGAGCGCGCCGGTCAGCGCCGCGCTGATGACTGCCTTCTCGGGGTCGTTGCCTTTGACGGATTCCTGCTCGATTGTCATGGGTCGTGTGTCGGGCGTGTGCTCGGATAGCGTCGGTCGGCTGGCTATTCGTCGTCCGGGCGGCCCTTCCAGTCGGGCTCGGAGTCGGTGAGGAAGGCGTTGAACCCCTCCTCGGCGTCGTCGCTCATCGCGAGCAACGTCACCATCTCTCGCATGTAGTCGAGCGCCTCGCTGAAGCCCATCTCCCGCTGGTTGTAGAAGGACTCCTTGCCGATTTCTATCATGAACGACGACGGGGTAGCGAGATCGTCGACGAGGGCGTCCAACTCCGCCTCGAACTCCGCGGCGGCGACGACGTCG
>PXQM01000160.1:0-3337 GCA_003021325.1 Halobacteriales archaeon QH_10_70_21 | reverse complement strand
GGACGATGTCGCAGGCGCCGGCCAGCCCCATCCCGCCGGCGAGACAGTAGCCCTCGACGGCGGCGACCGTCAGTGCGGCGGTGTCGACGGCGGCCTCGACGAGCTGCTTCATCCCGGCGAAGCCCTCGCGGTAGGCCTGCGACCCCTGGCCGATTGCGCCCGCCATCGATTTGATGTCGCCCCCGGCACAGAAGGACCCGCCGGCGCCGCGAATCACGACGACGCGCGTCTCGCTCTCGTCGGCGTACGCGAAGGTATCCAGCAGGCCGCCGATGACGTTCCCGTTGAGGGCGTTGCGGTCCTCCTCGCGGTCGATGGTGGCACGCACGACGAGGTCGTCGTCGGCCACCGTCACCTCCAGGTCCTCGTTGCCGAGTTCGTCGCTCGTGACCATCCTGTCGTAGGGATACAGGGGGCGGTGTATCATGGTTTCGGACGGGGGTAAACAAACAACTAGTTTAACCGTAAGCTTCGGAACGGTCGTTCACCGCGCTGGGGCAACGCCGGGGTTTAAGCGGAACTGTCCGAACGAGTAGGTATGGCCGCGGACCCGATTTCGTACGGCGACTACGAGGAGGGCCGGAACTGCAACTACTGGGAGCTGGACCCCACGCTGCGGTTCGAGGCCCGGCGCGTCTACCCCGAGGCCGAGTTCGAGTGGGCCGAGCCAGTGCTCGAGGAGTTCGGGGAGGTGCTCGGCCACCGGATGGCCGACACGGCCGACCGCATCGACAGGGAGGGCCACGAACTCCGCTCGTTCGACAAGTACGGCGACCGGCTGAACGAGGTCGAGTACCACCCGCTCGTCGGCGAGCAGGAGGAAATCGTCTACGAGGAGTTCGGCGTCACCCACGACGCCTTCCACGCGCCGCCGGGGCGCGAGGAACCGCTCGGCCTCAGCCACGCGCTGATGATGCAGGCGCTGCTCTCGTACGTCGACGCCGGCTTCTGCTGTCCGGTCTCGATGACGAACGGGGCCGCCATCGTCCTCGAGAAGTTCGACGACGGGACGCTCGAGGAGTATTTCCAGGGGCTGACCAGCCGCGACCTCGAGTCCCACATCGAGGGCGCGATGTTCCTCACCGAGGAGCAGGGGGGCTCCGACGTCGGCGCCAACGAGGTGCGGGCCGAGCGCACGGGGGAGGAGGGCGTCTACGAGCTGTACGGCGAGAAGTGGTTCTGCTCGAACATCGACGCCGAGGGGGCGCTGGCGCTGGCCCGCACGCCCGACGCACCGGACGGCGTCGAGGGGCTGTCGCTCTTTCTCGTCCCCCGGACGAAGCCGGACGGCGGGGTCAACGACGCCCACTTCCGCCGGTTGAAGAACAAGCTCGGCACCATCTCCGTGCCCACCGGCGAGATACAGTACGAGGGCGCCGAGGCCTACCTCGTCGGCGAGGAGCAGCGGGGGTTCAAGTACATGGCCGAGATGATGAACTTCGAACGGCTGACGAACGCGACCGGCGCCGTCGGCGTGATGGGCCGGGCGCTGCTCGAGGCGAAGGTCCGGGCCGCCGGCCGGGAGGCCTTCGGTGACACCATCGACGAGTACCCGCTGATGCGCCGGGACCTCGTGGACATGACCGTCGACTACGAGGCTGCGGCGGCGTTCTCCTTCGAGGCCGCACGGCTGCTGGACGAGCGGGAACGGACGTCGCGAGACGCCACCGGGGCCGACGACTCGGCGGCCTACCAGCTCATGCGGCTGTTCATCCCCGTCGCGAAATACAAGACCGCCCGGATGTCGGTCGAGACGACCTCCTACGCGATGGAGATACTGGGCGGCAACGGCTACGTCCGCGAGCACACCACCGAGCGCCTGCTGCGCGACGCACAGGTACTTCCCATCTGGGAGGGACCGTCCAACGTCCTCGCACTCGACACCCTCCGGGCGCTCAACCGCGAGGACGCCCACGAGGCACTCCTCCCGTACGTCCAGGAGCGACTCGATGCGGTCGAGCACCCGCTGCTCGAGCGGCTGGCCGATACCGTCGAGGACGAGTTCCGCGGACTACAGAACGCGCTGGCGACGCTGGCGACCGAGGACGGCGACTACGCACAGTACCACGCGAAGCGACTGGCGGACCTCATCTTCGACGTCGTCACGGCGGCACTCCTGCTGGCGGAGGCCCGGACGGCCATCGACCGCGACGACGACGGGCGGAAGGCGCTCGTCGCCCGCCGGTTCGTCCGGACGCGGTTCGACGAGGGGGCGGCCTACGGCGTCACCTCCGGCGAGCGCTTCGCCATGGAGGACGACGTCTTCGCCGCGATCGCCCACTACGCCGACGTCGAGCCGGCGTCGCTCGTCGAGGCGGCGCCGGCGGACGACTGAAACGGATCGCTGTCACGATTGACCGGTCGTCGCCGGTGGCACGGTCGGCGACCGGTAGAGGACTACAGCGATCCGTATGAGCCCGGCTTCGGGCGGTCGAGCCTGTTCCAGTAGCGGTAAGTCACCTCGCCGCGAAGAGCGGGTATGGACGCCGAGGCAACCGTCAGGGCGTACTACGGGGCACTCCGCTCCGGCGAGCCGCTGTACCCGTTCTTCGGGGCGGGGGAATCGACGGTCAAGTTCGGCATCGGCGAGCGCCTGACGGGGTACGACGAGGTCCGGGCGGGGCTGCGGGCCCAGACGGAGACCACCGAGGAGTGGGTCGTCGACTCCGAACGACTCCTCGCCGAGGAGACCGACGACCACGCGTGGTTCGCCGACGACGTCTTCATGGCCTGGACCGACGTCGACCGGGACCGCCGCTACGAGTTCGACACGCGGTGGAGCGGCACACTCCAGCGGCGCGCGGACGACGCCGACCTCGGGACCGACTGGCGGTTCGTCGGAATGCACGTCAGCACCGAGGGGGCCACCGCCTGATGTCTGGCCCCATCTCGCAGGAGGACCGCGAACGGACGATGACCCGGCTGAAGGTCGGCGTCGTGCTGTTGGTCGGGCTCTCCGGCGGCCTTATCACCTCCCAGGGCGAGGCCGCCTGGACCGTCGTCGCCGCCGCGGTCGCCGGCGGGCTCGTCGTCGGCGCCGCCCTGGTCTGGCTCCTCTTCCCGGACCTCGAGGACGTCTCGCCCGGCACCGACCGCGAGTACCGGAAGTGACCGGTGGCGAGGCGTACCGCGACCGGCCCCGTTATCAGTCGCTCGACCGCATGCGACGCTACATGCCAAGAGCTGCGGTCGCCGGCGCCGGGGTGACGACGTTCGGCGTCCACGACACGCCACTCTGGGACTGACATCGGGATCTCGGGGCGTCCGAAAGTGATCACGGCGGGAATCTTCGAACACTCAGGATTCGCCCGATTGCGTCGGCGTGCCCCCGATCCAC
>PXQM01000159.1 GCA_003021325.1 Halobacteriales archaeon QH_10_70_21 | reverse complement strand
CCGAGGCGGTCGTCTCGGGGACCGCACCGCGTTCGCTCTCGTCGCCGCGCCGGAACTCGCCGCTCCCGAGGTCGAAGACCGCCTGTACGGGCTCGCCGCCGCCGCTGCCCCTGGCCTCGATGGCCCGGTCGGAGCGGAGCCGGTCGAGGACGTCGCGGGCGCGGTCGACAACCGGGTCCGGGACGCCCGCCAGGTCGGCCACGTGGACGCCGTAGGAGCGGTCGGTCGCTCCCTCCTCGACGGTCCGGAGGAAGGTCACGTCGCCGTCCCGCTCCTCGGCAGAGCGGGACGACGTCCCGCTTGCAGCCGGCGAGTCCGGCTCGCCGGCGACCGCCACGTGGACGTTCTCGACGCGCGGCAGCTCGTCGGCCAACGTCGTCAGTTCGTGGTAGTGGGTCGCAAACAGCGTGAACGCGCCGACCTCGTTGTGGAGGTACTCCGTGGCCGCCCACGCGATGGAAATGCCGTCGTAGGTGGCGGTGCCGCGGCCCACCTCGTCGAGCACGACCAGCGACTCCTCGGTCGCCGAGTGGAGGATGTTCGACAGCTCCTGCATCTCGACCATGAACGTCGAGCGGCCCGCCGCGAGCTCGTCGAGCGCACCCACGCGGGTGTAGACGCCGTCGACCAGCCCCACACGGGCCGAATCGGCGGGCACGAACGATCCGACCTGTGCGAGCAGCGTGATGAGCGCCGCCTGCCGCATGTAGGTCGACTTCCCGGACATGTTCGGCCCGGTCACGAGCAGGAAGCGGCGCTCGCGGTCCAGGTGGAGGTCGTTCGGGACGAACTCGACGTCCGTCTCGACGACCGGGTGGCGTCCGGCCTCGACGTCCAGCACGCGCTCGTCGGTCAGCTCCGGCCGGCACCAGCCCTGGCGTGCGGCGTGGGCGGCGAGCGAGCAGTAGACGTCCAGCTCCGCCAGCGCCCGGCCGACGGCCTGCAGCAGGTCGGCCTCGCCGGCGACCGACGCCCGGAGCCGGCAGAACGCCTCGTACTCGCGGTCGGCGCGCTCCTCCTCCATCCGGAGCAGCTCCCGTTCGCGCTCGCGCAGCTCGTCGAAGACGTACCGTTCGGCGTTCTTCAGGGTCTTGATGCCCTCGTAGTGGTCGGGCACCTCGTCGGCCGCCGACTTGCCGACCTGGACGTAGTACCCGTCCGTCTTGTTCCGGTCGACGGTGACGTGCGCGAGGCCGTGCCGGCGCTTCTCGCGCTCGGCAAGCGCGTCGAACCACTCCTCGGCGGCCTCCTGGCGGGCGACGAGCCCGTCCAACTCCTCGTCGTAGCCGCGCTCGATGAGCCCGCCTTCGTGGAGCGTCTTCGGCGGGTCCTCGGCCAGCGCCGACAGTTCCGCCCGGAGCGCGTCGACGGCCTCGCCGTCCAGGTCCGCGAACAGCGCCGCGACCGGCGAGTCCGACAGCCGCCGCGACTCCTCGACGGACGCCCGCAGCTCGGGCACCAGCGCCAGCGTCTCCCGGGCCCGCAACAGCGCGTCGGCGTCGGCGCTGCCCGAGACGGCCCGCGAGGCGACCCGCTCGAGGTCGTAGGCCTCGGCGAGCCGGTCGCGGAGCCCCTCGCGCACGAGCGCGTCGTCGGCCAGCGCCCCGACGGCGGACTGCCGGCGCCGGAGCTCCCCTCGACGACGGAGCGGCCGCGTGAGCCACTCCCGCAGCAGACGCCCGCCCGCGCTCGTCTCGGTGTGGTCCAGCGTCTCGACGAGCGACCGGCCGCCTCCCGTCATCGTCTCGGTCAGCTCGAGGTTGCGCTGGGTCGTCGCGTCGACGGCGACGTGGTCGTCCGGCGTGTAGGTACCGAGCCGGGTCACCGACGCGAGCGCGCCGACGCCCGTCTCCGCGACGTAGTCGACGACCGCACCGGCCGCCGCGACGGCGTGGTCGCTCTCCAGCCCGACGGAGTCGACAGCCTCGCCGAACTGCTCCCGGAGGGCGTGTCTCGCCCGCCCGGGCGCGAAGGCGTCCGTCTCGTGGAGCGTCAGGCGGGTGTCGAGCCGTTCGCGGACCGCCGCGAGCAGGTCGTCGTCGCCCCGCACGTCCGGCCCGGGCAGTACCTCGACCGGCGCGAAGCGGTACAGCTCGGTCAGGACGCGGCTCACCGCGTCCGGCCCCGAAACCGAGGTGGTCCGGAACCGGCCCGTCGTCACCTCGCAGAAGGCCAGCCCGTAGCCCCCGTCCTCGCCGGCGACGGCCGCGAGGTAGCGGGCGTCGTCGCCCTCCGGTTCCAGCAGCGTCCCCGGCGTGACGACCCGCGCTATCTCCCGGCTGACGTCGCCGCCGTCGTCGCGCTGGTCGGCGACTGCGACGCGGTAGCCCCGCTCGACCAGCGCCGTCACGTACGGCTCGAGGTCGTCGACGGGGACGCCGGCCATGTCGTAGGTCTCCCCGCCCGAGCCCTTCTGGGAGATCTTCAGGTCCAGCTCCTCGCCGACGAGGCGGGCGTCCTCGCCGAAGAACTCGTAGAAGTCCCCGAGCTGCATCGCCAGGAGGTCCGCCTCGGTCTCCTCCTTCAGGGCGAAGAACTCGCCGACGATACCCGATGCCATGTGGCTACCGCCGGCGGCCGCGGGGTAAAACGTGACGGAACCGCGGCGGAAGTGGACCCTCTCTCGTCCGTCAGCCGGACCGCAACTCGAACTCGATCCGTTCCGTGTCCTCGCCCTTCGAGGACCGGTCGACGATCTCGACCCGGCCGACCTCGCCCAGCGACCCGACGTGCGTGCCGCCGCACGGGCACAGGTCGAACCCATCGATTTCGACGACGCGGAGCGGGTCGACCGAATCCGGTATCAACTCCAGGAGCGCCCGCCCCTCGTCGACCTCGCGTTCGACCCGCTCGCGGGGCCGGTTCTCCTTGACGACGTCGTGGTCGCGCTCGATGGCCTCGTTCGACAGCCGCTCGATGCGCTCGAGGTCCGCCCCGTCGAAGTCGGCGGGCTCGAAGTCGATTCGCGAGCGCTCGACGCCGACCTGGTTGCCGGCCGTCCCGGCGCCGTACTCGTCGAGGACGACCCGCGAAACGACGTGCTGGGCGGTGTGCATCCGGGTCAGGCGCTCGCGCCGCTGGGCGTCGATTTCGGCCTCGACGGTCGTCCCGGGGTCGGGTTTCCCGTGGTCCGGGGGCTGGCCGCCGCCCTCCGGGTAGAAGTACGTCCCATCGAGGACGACGTAGTCGTCCGTCGCCTCGGTCACGGTCGCCGAGAAGCTCGTCACGTCGTCGGAATCCGGGAGGTACAGCAGGTCGGTCATCGGGGCCCCGTAGCCGCCGGAGAACGAAAAGCGGTCGGGGCCGACCGGACGCCGGCGGGTCAGCCCCCGTCGCCGGCGCCGGTCCCGGGCTCCGAGAGGGCCGTCTTCAGCGCGAGGAGCCGCTCGCCGAGCGTCCCGGCGTCCTCGGCGACCAGCTTCGTCATCGGTTCCTTGCCGACGGCGCCGCGGTCGACGACGGCGACGGGTCGCTCCGCTGCGGCGTCCCCGAAGGCCTGCTCGGCGCCCCAGTCCATCGTTCCCGGCGCGTCCTCGGGTTCGGCGGCGCGGTCGTACTCGACGACCGGCCACTCCAGCGAGTCGAGCGCGGCCACGACGTCGTCGCCGATCGAACCGGACGCCGCGGTTGGCCCGGACGCCGTCCAGCGTCCTCGTGACCCGCCCCTCGACGGCCGCCGTCTCGTCGGTCCCCTCGGCGTACGGCGTCGCACCGACGACGTTCATCCCCCCCTCCGGGACCAGCGCGCGGACGTTCTCGCGCTCGAACCGCCGGACAGCACCCGTGACGGCCTCGGCGGTCGCCTCCCGGGTTGCCTCGTTCCGCAGCGCGACGAGGTGGTGGACCGCGCCGGGGCCCTCGCCGACGTCGTGGTGGTACCTGACGGCGCGCTCCATGAACGCGACGCTCCGGCCGACGGCGTCCACGAGCGGCTCGCCGTGGGCCAGCCGGGTGGCGACCGCAGCCGACAGCGCACACCCCGAGCCGTGGGTGGCATCGGTGTCGATGCGGGGGTGCCGCGCCGTCTCGATGGCGTCCTCGGTGACGAGGGTGTCCAGCACCTCGTCGCCGGGGACGTGGCCGCCCGTCACCAGCGCGGCGTCGGCACCCGTCGCCAGCAGCCGCTGGCCGGCCAGCCTGGCGCCGGCCTCGTCGGTCGGCTCGACGCCGGTCAGGACGGCCGCCTCGTCGGCGTTCGGCGTCACCAGCGTCGCCTCGGCGACGAGCTCCTCGTAGGCCGTCTCGGCGGCCTCCGTCAGCAGCCGGTCGCCCGTCGCCGCCACCATCACCGGGTCGACGACGAGCGGGCACCCGAGGTCGGCCGCGTACGCCCTGACCGTCTCGACCACCTCGGCCGTCCCGAGCATGCCCGTCTTGACCGCCCGGACGTCGAAGTCCGAGAGCACGGCGTCCAGCTGCGCCTCCAGCTCCGCGACGGGGAGGACGTGGCTCGACTCGACGCCGGTCGTGTTCTGTGCGGTCACTGCGGTGACGGCCGAGGTACCGAACCCGCCGGTCGCCTCGATGGTCTTCAGGTCGGCCTGTACCCCGGCGCCGCCGCCCGAGTCGCTGCCCGCGACGGTCAACACGACCGGCCGGTCGACCGGGGCGGGCGTTCGCGTCTCGCTCATGCGTGGTGGTATTGCCGGTGAATACAAATCGGTGGTGGTCCGCCGGGCCGCCGACGGTCAGCGTGGCGCGTCGGGCCGGCGAAACGCCTTCGAGCCTCGGCCGCCAACGGTCGCGTGTGTACCGCGCCATCCTCCCGAACGGCCAGCTGGAGTGTGCGGCCTACGAGAAGCGCGACCACGGCGTCGAGCTCTACGACGCCGACGAGGAGCTGCTGGCGTTCATCCCCTACGAGAACCTGGAGGCGCTTCTCACCGAGGGCGCCTACAAATCGAGCGCTCCGTCGGTGATGTAATCAGACGTTGTCGGGCTTTTCGGCGTCGTCCTCGACGGCCCGCTTCATCGACTCCCGGCGGGACTTGGCGTCCCGACCGGTGCACTCGAGCAGGAAGTCGTTCTTGGCGTCGTTGGCGTCGCCGGCGGCGTCGACGTCGCCGGTGTCCATCAGCTCCTCGAGGTCGCGCTCGTGGAACTCGACGGCCAGCTTGTCCTTCTTGCCGGAGTAGGAGACGGCCCCGGCGACGATGCGGTCGAAGACGGGGTTGTCCGGCTCCTCGACGACGTGGAGGTCGCTGCCCCTGAACTCCTCGGTGTCCGTGATGGGCCCGAAGTACTCCTCGACCGTCGCTTCCAGGTCCGGGACGCGCTCTTCAAGGTACTCGCCGCGGCGCATCTTGTACTCTTCCATGGTCGTGGTATCGGAAGCCGATGGTTTACCGATTTCGCTCGCTCGTCAGCCAGGCGCCACAGTCGGGGCAGGGGTCGCCGTCCCGGTAGGAAGACTCGGCGTCGACGCCGAAGTCGCACTCCGTGCAGACGATCTTCCCCTCGGGCACGGTGATGCTCGAGAGGATCTCCTCGTCGGGCGCGACGGGCCCGTCGTCGGGGTCCGTCCCGGTCTCGTCGCCGTCGTCGTCGGGGTCCGCCCCGGTCTCGTCGGGGTCCCACTCCCCGTCGGGGTCCTCGGGCCAGGCGCCGGGGTCGCGCTCCGGCTCCTCGTCGGTGAGGATTTCGGTGTCCTCCTCGGCGGGGTCGCGCGCCTCGAACTCGTCGCTGGCCGGCGGTCACTTCGGTGCTCTCGGAGACGACCCGCTCCTCCCCGCAGCGGACGCACCGCTCTATCTCCCGGACGACGGTCACGACCTCGGAGCCCTGCTCCTCGCGTTCCCGCTCGAAGTCCGCGGGCTCGAAGGAGTGACCCAGTAGCGAACACTTCAGTCCCATTGTGGTTGTGTGGCCGTCTCGGGGGCATAAAACTTGAGACCCCGGCCTGGGGGGTCGCGGCGGCGAACGGTTAAGATACCCCCGGGCAAAACCCCCACGTATGCAGGCGAAGGGGGAGTACCGCGACCGCGAGGACACGCAGGTCGCGGTGCTCGACGCGCTCGTCGAGCGAACCGAAGAGGGCATGACGGTGTTCGAGCTCCGCTCCGACGCCGACGTGGACATCGACGAGCTGGAGACGGCGCTCGCCGACCTGAAGCAGGCGGGGCTCATCACCGTCGAGAACGAGGACGAGCCGATGCGCATCTACCCCGACGACCGGGTGGTGCCGGACCCCGACGCCGACGACGACGGCGGCCGGTCGCTCCTCGAGCGCATTCGCGACCGGCTCGGGGTCTGATACGGGTCGGTGTAGTCTTCTACACAGCAATCCGTCCGAGCGCACGGCGCGTCCGACCCGCGGCTGTTTTACCGCGTCGGTCCGTCGGTTCGACAATGACAGTCGTCGCGGACCTCCACGAGGCCCACGGTGCGACGTTCGCCGAGCGCGGCGGCCGCCGCGTGGTCGCCAACTACGGCCGCCCCGACCGCGCCCACGGCGCGGTGCGAAACGTCGTCGGCGTCATCGAGATGGGGTACGGCGTCGTCGAGGTGACCGGCGACGACCGGGTCGACTTCGTCGACAACGCCGTCTCCAACCGCGTGCCGAGCGAGGACGGACGGGGCGTCTACGCCCTCCTGCTCGACCCGCAGGGCGCCGTCGAGACGGACCTCTACGTCTACAACGCGGGCGAGCGCCTGCTCTGCTTCGTCCCGCCGCAGCGCGCCGCCCCGCTGGCCGAGGAGTGGGCCGGGAAGACCTTCATCCAGGACGTCGAGGTCCGCGTTGCGACCGACGACCTCGGCGTCTTCGGCGTCCACGGCCCGAAGGCAACCGAGAAGATCGCCTCCGTGCTGACCGGGCCCGGGACCCCCGACGAGCCGCTGTCGTTCGTCCGCGGGACGCTCGGCGACTGGGGCGTCACCGTCGTCCGCACCGACGACCTCACCGGCGAGGAGGGCTACGAGGTCATCTGCGCCGCCGAGGACGCCGCCGACGTCCTCGACGCGCTGGTCAACCACGGCCTCAACGCGGCGCCGTTCGGCTACGACACCTGGGACGGGCTGACGCTGGAGGCGGGGACGCCGCTGTTCGAGACGGAACTGGAGGGGTCGGTCCCCAACGTCGTCGGCGTCCGCAACGCGCTGGACTTCGAGAAGGGCTGCTACGTCGGCCAGGAGGTCGTCTCGAAAATCGAGAACCGCGGCCGGCCCTCGCGGCGCCTGGTCGGGCTCCGTCCCGGGGCGCTCCCGGACGCCGACGCAGCGGTCTTCGACGGCGACGCCTCCGTCGGCGCGGTGACCCGCGCCGCCGACAGCCCCACGCTGGAGACACCGGTCGCGCTCGCCCTCGTCGACTACGGGCTGGAGGCCGACGCGGTGACCGTCCGCGTCGACGGCGAGGAGGTCGACGCCGAGGATGTCACCGACCCGATGCGAGCCGGACCCGGGAGTCGACGCAGCCCCCTCTACCGCCCGGAGAAGCGGGCCCCGTACGGTTCACAGAGGAGTGCTGAATGCAGGGCGGAACGTCGGACCCCGTCTCCTCCGCAGGACGCTTCTGGAAGGGGTGCCCTCACCCATCTCCGCAACGAAAAGAACGGATGAGCAGTGAATCGGTACAACGACGGCTCAAGGAAGCTGGCTTTACCGAAGGAGACTGCCGCTGCTGCCGTGCCGAGCGCACGCTCCGCGTTCGCCACGCACTCGCTACCGGAGTCCACGGGTCGAGACGGAACGCACGCCCCCCACGGAACGCGACACGGACGCTCGCCCTGTCGGTATCGGTCGGACCGG
>PXQM01000158.1:3194-4721 GCA_003021325.1 Halobacteriales archaeon QH_10_70_21 | reverse complement strand
AAAGGGTAACCACCCCGCGAATCGTCCTGTGAGGACAGTCAGCAACCCACAAAAACGGATTAAAGACTTCAATCCAGCGCTGACTGAGACGGGTTGGAAATGTGACTCCTCTCACCATCCACGTCTTCGGCGTGGTGCGACGGGAGTTGTCGGGCGGGGGGGAGCCGCCGACCCTCACGGACGCACCGAGCGTTCGGGTGTCACGTCCAGCCGACCCACCGTGGGACGGTCGAGGGGAAGTACATTCGCCTGCGACGGCCCGGCCCGGGTTGGGACGTGCGGTCAAGACGGTGAAGCCGCGGGGCTTGCCCCCGCGGTACTTCACAATCACGCTCCCCGTGGTTTCGGACCCGTGCCGATTCAGATATTCGCGCAGTTACGTCCGGCAGTATCAGTCCACCAGGATGCCGAACCGTCCGTTGGAGTGCCGACCGGCGCGAGAGTCGAGCAGCGCGCCGTTACACGCCACAAACAACCCATCAAGACCACGGGGACCAGCAGCCGCCGAGGAGGGCGTTCGGAGAACGCTCTCGGGGCGGCTCCCGGCAGCGCAAAGCGCCGCCGCGCATATTTTCCCCACGTTTTCCCCGGCCTGTCGGCGGTGCAAAAAGTGGGCTACTCGAACCGGACGCCGAGGTCGTGGAGGCCGTCGTTCGCCATGGCGACGTTGATGAGCAGCGGCGTCACGGCCTCGACCTCGGCGGCGTTGGCGAGCCCGCCGGCGTCGAGCGCGCGCAGCCCCTCGATGTCCGCCGCGAGGTCGGCGACGGTGGCCTTGGCGTCGTCGTCGTCGCCGAAGACGAGCGTGTCCCACTCGAACTCGTGGTCGAGGTTCGACAGGCCGCCGGCGGGCAGGTTGTGGAACGCGCCCACGAGGGGCACGCCGTCGGGTTTCGCGTCGGCGGCCAGCGCGGCGACGCTGCCGGCGCCCGGCCGGTTGTAGTGGAAGCCGGCCTCGTCGCGCTTCATGCCCACCGCCGGCGTCACGAGCCCCGTCTCCTCGTCGAGGCCGTCGCCGACCGCCTCGACGGTGTCGACGAGGTGGTAGGCCGGCACCGACAGCACGACCACGTCGGCGCGGTCGGCCGCCATGGCGTTCTCGAACCCCTTGAGGTCGGCGTCGGCGCCCCGTTCGTCCAGCGCCGCCGCGTACTCGTCGGCCTTCCGGCGGGCCCGCTCGGGGTCCCGCGAGCCGACGAGCGGCTCGTGGTCGGTGTCGAGGCCCCACCGCAGGGCCAGTCCCTGGCCGATGTCGCCGGTGCCGCCGAGGAGCGCGATTCGCATACCCGTACCGTCGGCCGAACGGGGGTTAACCGTTGCGTGTGCGGAGAGGGTTGCCACCGCCCGCCCCACCGTCCCGGAGCATGAAGGTATATATAACCCTTCCTCCATTCATGTGTGTATGCCGAACAAGGAGTCCATCGACCGACGGACGTTCCTCCAGTACGGCGGCACCGCCGCTGCGACCGCAGCCACCGCCAGCCTGGCGGGCTGTGGCAACGGGGAAGGGAACGGCAATGGTAACGG
>PXQM01000158.1:0-3151 GCA_003021325.1 Halobacteriales archaeon QH_10_70_21 | reverse complement strand
CGTCAACGGGCTGGCCCACGAGCAGGCGCCGTGGGTGTACCTCCACCAGCAGTTCAGCATCTACGGGCTCAACAGCGACATCGAGTGGGACGCCCGGGCCGACGAGGACATCATCGTCAGCGAGTTCAACACCGACCTCGATTCGGTCACCGTCAGCCAGGGTCAGCTGCTGGAGACGCTGGACCCGACCGGCGAGAACTCCACCCCGCAGTACAACATCGTCGACCAGGCCTACGAGCCGTTCCTCTACCGCGAGGACGACACCGGCAAGCCAATCGAGCTCATCGTCACCGACTGGGAGCGGACCGAGGAGCTGACGGTCCGGCTGACCCTCCGTGACGATGTCCAGTTCCACAACGGCGACGACCTGACCGCCGAGGACGTCGCCTTCTCCATCAACCGCGCCAACAACCCCGACATCAGCGAGGTCGCGGGCAACATCGGCGACATCAACGAGGCCACCGCCGAGGACGGCGACGTCGTCCTCGACCTCGAGAGCGTCACGCCGACCATCTTCCGGAACCTGACCGCGTTCGGCCGTGTCCTCCAGCAGAGCTGGGTCGAGGACGACAGCAACGACATCGGCACCGACATCAACGCGACCGGTCCCTACGAGCTCGACGAGTACGTCGAGGGCACCCGCGTCTCGTTCACCAAGTTCGAGAACTACTGGGGCGAGGGGGGCGACCCCGACGAGGTCACGTTCAACGGCATCCCCGAGGACGGGACCCGCCTCAACGCGCTTCTGGGCGGCGACAGCGACGTCATCACGAACGTCCGGCCGAACGACATCCCGGACGTCCAGGAGTCCGAGAACGCCACCTTCGCCGACGTGCCGTCCATCCGAAACATCTTCCTGGTGCAGAACGACGCCTTCGAGCCGTTCGACAGCCAGGAGTTCCGGCAGGCGATGAACTTCGCCGTCGACGTCCCGAGCATCATCGAGAGCATCCTCAACGACTTCGGCGCCCAGACCAGCCAGCCGACGCTCCCCGGCCACAGCGGCCACAACGACGACATCGAGCCGTACCCGCACGACCCCGAGCGGGCCGAGGCGCTCGTCGAGCAGAGCGGCTACGCCGGCGCCGAGATCGAGCTGCACACCCCCGTCGGTCGGTACCTCCGGGACGCCGACATCGCGGAGGCGGCCGCGAACCAGATCGACGAACTGCCGAACGTCTCCTGTTCGGCCAACCGCCGGGAGTTCGGCGACCTGGTCCAGGAGCTGCTTGCGCCCCAGGAGGAGTCGCCCGCGTTCTTCCTCATCGGCTGGGGGAACCCGACGCTGGACGGCGACTACGCGATGTCGCCGTGGTTCACCGAGGGCACCTTCCGGCACTTCAACAACGGGGAGATGGCGGAACTGCTCCAGCAGGCCCGCACCATTCCGCAGTGACGCGGCCGGCTTGACGCTGCCCGCCCCCGGAATCCGGCCGTAACGTCGGATTTTTGTATCCACACGGCGAGTCTTGCCACAGAATGGGTCTCGGAAAGTTCCTCATCAAACGCTGCCTCCAGGGGATTTTCGTCATCTGGGGCGTCGTGACCGTGGTCTTTTTCCTCCGGTTCCTGACGCCGGGAGACCCGACCGCGACGCTTCTGCCGCCAGACGCGGGCCCGGAGGTCCGCGAGCGGCTCCGCGAGAACCTCGGGCTCGACCAGCCGCTCTACGTCCAGTACTTCGACTACCTCCAGGACCTCGTGATGCTGGACTTCGGAACGTCGATGTCGAACAGCCAGCCCGTCGCCGCCCGCATCCTCACGCGGCTGCCGGCGACCATCGAACTGGCCGTCGCGTCGACGATCGTCGCCATCGTCATCGCCATCCCGCTCGGCGTCATCAGCGCCCGACGGCGCCACGACCCCGCCGACTACGCCGCGACCACGTTCTCGCTCGTCGGTATCTCGACGCCGAACTTCTGGCTCGGCGTCATGCTCATCATCCTGGTCGGCGTCAACGTCGAGTTCATCCCGACCAACGGCCGGCCCGTCGCGCTCACGACGGCACTGGCGTCCGCCACCGACGGGTCGTTCTCGCAGCTCGGCCAGTGGGCCGCCGCGCTCTTTCTTCCCTCCATCACGCTCGGGACGTACTTCACGGCGCTCATCACCCGCCTCACCCGCAGCGGCATGCTCGAGGAAATAAACAAGACCTACGTGAAGGCGTGTCGGGCCAAGGGGATTCCGGAGACGCTGACGCTGTACAAGCACGTCCTTCGGAACACGCTCATCCCCATCATCACCGTGCTCGGACTGCAGCTCGGGACGCTCATCGGCGGGGCGGTCATCACCGAGTCGGTCTTCGCGTGGCCCGGACTCGGGCGGTTCCTCATCCTCAGCATCAACAACCGCGACTGGACCTCCATCCAGGGGACCATCATCGTCATCGGCGCCGGGTTCGTGATAATCAACATCGTCGTGGACGCGCTCTACGCGTACCTCGACCCGAGGGTGGTGGCCGACTGATGCTGTCCGACCGCGTCCGCAAGAGCCTCGCCCGGGAGTTCAGGACCAGCCGGCTCGCACAGCTCGGCGCCGTCCTGATGCTGGTCATCATCCTGGCGGCGACGTTCGCGCCGTTCTTCGCACTCCACGACCCGACGGAGACCAACATCGGGACCGGCGGCGGCGAGGACCTCTCCGGCCTCCCGCCGCTCGGCGTCACGTACACGACCCAGGACGTCACCCCCGAGGGGACGCAGGAGATCGTGGTGGAGCCGCGCAGCGACTACCCGCTCGGGACGAACACGCTCGGCCAGGACATCTACTCGCGGCTGCTGTACGGCGCGAGGGTCTCGCTGCTGGTCGGTATCTTCGGGGCGCTCCTGGCGACGCTCCTGGGGGTCCCCTACGGACTGGCCGCCGGCTACCTCGGCGGCCGGTTCGACGACTCGCTGATGCGCGGCGCCGACGTGATGCTGTCGTTCCCCTCGCTGGTGCTGGCCATCGCGCTGGTCGGCGTCTTCAGGGAGACGGACTTCCACACCGTGGCCGTCCCCGACCCGTTCGTCAGAGCTGCCCGGTCCGACACCGTCCCGAACGTCATCATCCCGCGCTCGGAGCACGTCGTCGAGATGCCGGCGGAGTTCACCTTCCCCGTGACGGTGACGCTCGTCGTCGCCCTGGTCAACTGGGTGTGGTTCGCCCGGGT
>PXQM01000157.1 GCA_003021325.1 Halobacteriales archaeon QH_10_70_21 | reverse complement strand
GGCCCTCCACCTCGAACGGAACCCGGCTCCCCTCCTGGCGCCCGATCCAGTTGCGCTGCATCTGCCGGACGGAGTCGGGCCACCCCTCCAGCCCGTCGATGTCGTCGACCAGTTCGTCGGCGTACTCGGTTATCTTCAGGAACCACTGCTCGAGCTCGCGCTCCTCGACGGCGGTGTCACAGCGCCAGCAGACTCCGGCGGCTCCGCCGCCTTCGTGAGACCCCTCCGGGCTCTCTCCGCCCTCGACCTGCTCGTCGGCCAGCACCGTCTCGCAGGAGGGACACCAGTTGACGTCGGCGTCGCGGCGCTCGACGAGGTCCGCTTCGGCGAACCGGCGGAAGAGCCACTGGTTCCACCGGTAGTAGCGGGGCCGGCAGGTCGCCACCTCGCGCTCCCAGTCGTAGCCGAACCCCATCGACTCCATCTGGCCCTTCATCCGGTCGATGCAGTCGAAGGTCCAGTCGCGGGGGTTGGTGTCGCGCTCCTTGGCGGCGTTCTCGGCCGGCAGGCCGAAGGCGTCCCACCCCATCGGATGGAGCACGTCGTCGCCGCGCATCCGCCGGAACCGGGCGTAGGCGTCCGTGATGGTGTAGTTGCGGACGTGGCCCATGTGCATCTCGCCGGACGGGTAGGGGTACATGCCGAGGACGTAGGTCGGGTCCGAGACGTCGTCCGGCGTCCGATACGCGGAGGCGTCGTCCCAGGCCTCCTGCCAGCGTCGTTCGACCGCAGCGTGGTCGTAGCCGTCGTCGTGCGGCCCGACGCCGCGGTGGGGCCGCTCTCGGGCCGGAGACGACCGTGGGCCACGCTCTACGTGGGCAGCACACTGGCGTCGGCGAGGCCGTTCGACGCCCCGGTGTCCGCAGAGACCGTCTCCCCCTGGCCGCCGGGAAACGCACCGTCGCCGGGGTCGGGTTCGCCAGCCGGAGTGCGGTCGTCGCCGTCCTGCCCACGGCACGGAGCCCCGAGCAGGGTGCGTTATCCGTTCACAGCAGGCTGTCGACGGTCGGGGTCGTCACCACCGCGTCTATCGCGTGGACGACGCCGTTCGAGGCCTCGACGTCGGTCGTCGTGATGGTCGCACGGCCGTCGAGCGTCGTGCCGTCGACGGAGACGGGCTCGCCGAGCAGCGTCTCGACTTCCGGCGCGTTGACCACCGACGCCGCGTGGCGCCGCCCTCCGGTGACGTGGTACAGCAGCGTGTCCGTGAGCAGGCCGTCGGGGTCCTCGAGCAGGTCGGCCGCCCTGAGGCCGGTCGCCGCTTCGACCGTGGCGAAGAAATCCTCGAACGCCTCGTTCGTCGGCGCGAAGACGGTGTACTGGTCGTCGTTGGTCAGCGTTTCGGCGACGACCGGGTCCGCGTTCTCCACCGCAGTGAGCAACGTGGAGAATCCGAGTTCGTCGGCGGTCGCGACGATACCCTTCTCGGCGCTAGCTCCCTTTCGTGCTCTACCCTCGCCGCCGGCTCCCTCCGGTGGTCCTTGGCCGGCGGCCGTTCCGGCGCCGCCGAGGCTCACGAGTGCGCCAGTTGCTCCGATTCTCCGCAGTAGTGTTCGTCGTTGTAGGTCGGTCATCGTGAACGCGTAGGAACGAACGACGGTCACGGATGTAGTGACGATGCGTATAATTGGCAGCAGAGCCCGCTAAGCCGCCACTTAACCGGAGGAATCGGCCGATAGGTGCTGGATTCCGAGAGACGTCGGTGGTTCGTCGGACGGTGGGTCGGGGGCGTCGGGAGGCGCCTGCGGCTGCCGAACGCTCGTGGAGCCGCTACCGGACCTCGTCGTCGACCAGCGAGAACGGCATCCCCTCGTCGTCCTCGTTGGCGCGCTCGTAGACGACGTGGGCGGTGGCGACGTCCTGGATTGCGAGGCCGGTCGAGTCGAAGACGGTCACGCCGTCGTCGGCGGTCCGGCCCTCGCGGTCGCCGGTCACTATCTCGCCCAGCTCGCCGTAGATGTCCGCGTCGCCCAGCAGTCCCTTGCTCCAGGGGACGTTTATCTCCCCCGAGTGAGTGCACTGCTCGTAGTCGTCGATGACGAGCGTGGCGCCGGGGAGGATGTCGGGGTCGAGCTCCTGTTTGCCCTCGGCGTCGGCGCCCATCGCGTTGACGTGGGTGTGGTCGCCGACGTCGGCGGCGTCGACGATGGGCGAGCGGACGGGCGTGACCGTCGAGAGGACGTCGCAGCGGGCGGCCTCGGCGATGGAGCCGCCGCGGACGTCGAAGCGGTCGCTGAAGCGGTCGACGAACGCCTCGACGGCCGCCTGGCGCTTGTCGGCGACGACGACCTCCTCGATGTCGCGGACGACGCTGATGGCCTCCAGCTGGGTGTACGACTGGACGCCGGCGCCGACGATGCCCAGCGACGTGGCGTCCTCGACGGCGAGGTGGTCGGTGGCGACGGCGGCGGCCGCGCCCGTCCGCTGGCGGGTCAGCGTCGTCCCGTCCATGATGGCCAGCGGGAAGGCGGTGACCGAGTCGGAGTATATCATCGTCCCCATCACGGTCGGCAGGTCGTGCTCGGTGGGGTTGTCGGTGTGGACGTTGACCCACTTGATGCCGGCGGCGTCCCAGTCGTCGGCGGCCATGTAGGCCGGCATCGACCGGAAGTCCCCGTTGTACTCCGGCAGCTCGATGTAGGACTTCGCTGGCATCTGGACGTTCCCGTGCTGGTAGGCGGCGAAGGCCTCCTCCACGGCGACGATGACCTCCTCCATGCGGGCGTTCTCGGCGACGTCGTCCTTGTTCAACAGCAGCGTCTCCATGTGGCAAATCTTGCACAGGCCCCTATTTAGCTTCCCGGCTCGCCGCCGCCGGTCCGTGCGGACCGCCCGGACCACGTCCGGCGGTGCCGTCCTCGGGGGGTCGCGGCCGACGCGACCGGGGGGCGCACCCACGGCGGTCCGTATCAGTAGTCCCTGAAGCTCGCGGAGCCGACCGCGATGCGGACGAGCGTGTTCCCCGACCAGGCGTCGGGGTCGGTACCGTAGCGCCGGTTGATTCGTCGGTTGGCCTCGCGGGCCTCGGACTCGTCGTCGACGACGGTCGCGGTCCCCCACAGCGTCGCCGTCCACTCCGGATCGCCGGCCGACCCCGCCTGGAGCGCCAGCGACGCCCTCGGGTTCCGGCGGAGGTTCGTCAGCTTCCGGCCGGCCGTCATCACCTCGACGGTGCCGTCCTCGTAGCGGAACCAGACGGGCGCGACGTGCGGCCGGTCGTCGTGGCTGGTCGCCAGGTAGGCGACGAGCGGGTCGCCCGTGAGCAGTTCCTCGAGTTCCGGCGGGACGGGGTCGCTCATGCCCGGAGGTGGGTCGCCGGCCACATACGTCCTCCGGCGGTCAGACCCACGCGACGGCGTCGCCGAGGTCGAACGGCAGCGCGCCGTGGAGGTAGCCCTCGACGTGTCCGTCGGGACGGGCCCGGAAGACGACGGTCGGCTCGTGGCCGACGCCGGGCTGCTCGCCCCGGACAGCGGCCCACTCGTCGTCCCGGAATGAGGTGCAGTCGATGAACAGCGCCGAGTCGGGGTGCTCGGCGAGCTGGTCGGTTCGCTTGGCGCCGCCGGTCTCCCTGACGGCAGCGACGGGGTGGTCGGCGCCCGAACGGCGGGCGGGCGGCTCCGGGCGGGTCACCTCGACGAGGTGGTTGCCGACGGCGAAGTCCAGCGCGTGGCCGCTGGCCTGCTCGACCTCGGGGACGAATCCGAGGCCGGCGTCGCCGAGTATCTTCGCGACGTTGAACTCGGCCATCGTCGCCCGCATCCGGCCGATGTCGTAGCCGGGGGAAGTGCCGAGCTTCGAGGCCATGGTGTAGCGGTGGTCGTCGAGGACGCCCGTCGAGAGCAGCGACTCGTAGAACGCCAGCCCCTCGGGCCCACCGGGAGACGGCGTACGGCGCCTCGTCGAAGGTCTCCTTGTCGGTCCGCCACAGCGGCTCGGGCGTCTCGGTGTTGCCGAGCCAGTAGGCCCGCCCCGGACGGAAGCAGAACAGCGCGATATCACCGTTGTCCATCTCGAAGCGGCAGGCGTCGTAGCGGTCGTCGGCGACCGCGAGCCAGGGCTCCTGGAGGCGCGCGCCGAAGGCGGCCGAGAGCGGCGAGAGCAGCTGCTCCCGGACGCGCGAGCGAGTCCAGGTCTCGTTCGACCGGCGAAAGCGGAGGGGACCAGCCACACCGACGCTTGCCGTCCGGGGCGTTTAGCGGTTGCGCTCACCCCCTGCGGCGCCTCGTCCAACGGTTCTACATAAATCCCCGGGTATCATCCCCGATACATTGATAATGTACAATTCGTTAGATGCTCTGTGGTCACCATGTCAATGGGTGCCTATGACGAGGACGAACACGAGCGCCGGGAGCAGAAAGCCTCGAACGTCGACGCGTCGTTCGACGACGAGCGCACCGACTACGAGGGGGAGCTGGAGTACGAGTCCGGAGACTCGGCCGAAGCACTCATCGACCAGTTCAAGCGGATGAAGTCCCGGTAGCGGTCAGTTCGTTTCTCGCACGCGCAGCAGCACCAGCGAGGTTCCGCTGACGACGGTCACCGCCACGACGTGCCCGACAAGCGCCGCGAGCAGCACCGGGTGCTCGCGGAGGAACGGGGGAGGCCCACCAGCCGGTCCCGATGCGGTAACAGAGGTCCCACAGCACCAGGAGCGTGAGGTAGACGACCAGGACGGGCGGGTCCGGGCCGAACAGCCGCTCGACGAGCAGTCCGCCGTTCCGCGGGTCGAAGACGAAGAGGTGCGTGACCAGGGCGATGAACGACAGCACCGCCAGCACGACCTCGATGCTGGAGCTGAACAGCAGCTGGCGGTACGGTTCCGGCGTCACCGACGCCCTGGCGGCCCGGCTGATGCGGAGCATCTCGAGGCTGCCGACGGCGGCGACGAGGACGGCCGCCGTTCCCGCTATCGCCGCGGTCCAGAGCCCGTAGTACCAGGCCAGAGCGAGGACGGCCGTCTCGAAGATCAGGAGCTGGATGCCGATGGCCTCCGCGCTGGAGAGCTCGACGCCCGGCAGCGCCCCGATGATGCTCTCGTAGGCCCACGTCTCGCCGTGGTCGGGACGCATTCAGGCGCCACCTGCCGTGGGCTGGTCGGGGAGCGCCGCCGCGACGGCCCGGTCGCCCAGCGCAGCCCGGACCGCCTCGTCGAACGGCGTGGGGTCGACCTCGACGTACCGCTCGATGCTGTCGTCGGTGACGACGACGGTGTTGCGGATGCCGGCGACCAGCGGCCGGGCGACCGACAGCGGGACGTCGGTGACGAGCCACAGCCAGCCGGCCGAGAGCCGCGGCGACAGCACCGGCACCGGAAGGACGAGCGGCGACCGGCCCGTCGCGATTTCGGCGGTCCGCTCGAGCATCTCCTCGTATGTGAGCACGTCCGGGCCGCCGACCTCGAAGGTGCCGCCCCGAGTCCCCGGCGCCTCGAGGACGCCGAGGAGGTACTCCAGGAGGTCGCCGACGTAGATGGGCTGGCAGTCGGTCCGGACCCACGTCGGCGTCACCATGACCGGGAGCCGCTCGGCGAGCTGCCTGATGAGCTCGAAGCTCGCCGACCCCTCGCCGATCACGACCGCGGCCCGCAGGACCGTCAGGTCGTAGTCGCCGTCGCCGAGGATGTACTCGACCTCGCGTCGGGAGGCGAGGTGAGCCGACAGCTCCTCGCGCTCGGAGCCGAGCCCGCCCAGGTAGACGACGCGGTCGACGCCCGCCCCCTCGGCGGCGTCGACGAACGTCCGGGCCGCCAGCCGGTCCTTGTCCTCGAAGTCCTCGCCCGCCGCCATCGAGTGGACGAGGTAGTAGGCGGCGTCGGCCGGCGGCAGCGACACCGGCGGCTCGTGTAGGTCCCCCTGCCGGACCTCGACTCCCGCCGGCGGGTCGTAGCTGTCGGCGTCCCGGACCAGGGCGACCACCTCGTGGCCGGCCTCGCGGAGCGCGGGCACGAGGTGGCTCCCGACGAACCCCGACGCACCCGTCACGACTACGCGCATGTGACCATCCAGGGCCGCCGGCGTCTTAATCCCATCCCGGCGTCGGCGGCGCCCCCCGCCGTTCCTCGAGGGCGCCGGACGAACTCCGCCCGGTCCGCCGGGGTCGGCTCGCCGGCGACGACACGCTCGACGCGGCCCTCGAGCCGGTCGGGAGCCGGGTGGGCGAACACCGTCGCGCCGAGAGCACCGGCGCCCGACAGCGGGTCGGCGCCCTCCGGGTCGTCGTCGAGGAGTCGGTCGCCGCCGGCGGCGGCCTCGGCCCGCTCGCACTCCGTCCCGGCGTCGAGCGCCAGGTTGTCCGCCGGGTACCGCGCGCAGGCGTCCGGGTACCGCTCCCCGCCGTGGATGCGGCACTGTAGCGTCTCCGGGTCGAGAAAGACGCAGGCGGAGAGCCACGAGGCGTCGGTTCCGAACGGAGCGACGGGCTTGGGCGCCGTCCGCAGCCCGACCAGGAAGGCGGGCCGGCCCTCGACGGCCGCGAGGTCGTGGCCGTCGACCGCGACCGACCGCTCGGCCGCCTCGAAGAGCCGTGGCGTCATAGCGTCGCCGAACCCGTCCCGGACGAACCCCCGGACCTCGTCGCTGGAGAGTGGCACGAGGTTGTACGCGTCGTCGAGGGGGACGAACCGACCCTGCCGCTCGTGGTCGAGGGCGACCCCGTCGGGAGCCAGCGGACGCCAGTCCAGACAGCAGCCCGCACACCCCTCGCAGTTCAGCTCCATGTCCGCCATACGGTACCACGACACAAATCGCTTCTCCCTTGAAAACCGTAGGTAACGTCACCTCGAACCGCTTCCGAGCATCTAAGGATAATACAGAAATATAATCAACCATATTTCTGATACTTTTTGAGTAACCTTTTTGTCGAATGCCGCCATTAGATTGCGGTAGAGGTGATGTTCGTGTCGGAGCGCCAGCCAAACAGCGACAGCTTCGGTACCGGACGTCCGGTCGCCCCGGACGAACTGCAGCCGGTCGACGCCGGTCGACTCTCCCGCTACGATATCCTGCTCGGGTCGATCTCGGTACTCCTGCTCGTCTCCTGGCTCGTCGGCCAGTTCTCGACCGTCCCCGTCTGGGCGACGATGGCCGCCGGGAGCCTGCTCGCGCTCCCGCTGGTCGCCGACGGGCTGGCGGTCAACCCACCGCAGTAGCCCGACGGCTTTTGCCCGTTGAACCGCTACCCCGGCCATGGCGAGCGAGCCCTGCGACGCCTGCGAGGAGGACGTCCCCATCGGGGGTGGTATCTCGGGGATGTGGTCCTCCGACCCCGAGGGGACCGGCGGGATGACGCTGGAGTTCCCCGACGGCAGGGAGTTCTTCCTCTGTTTCGACTGCATCGACGAGCTGCCCGAGGAGCCGGACGCGGCGGACGTGGACGACGTTATCGGGCGGTAGCCCCGTCCCGGTCCCCGGCCAGGTTCTCGACGTCGTCACCGGCGAGCAGTCGCGAGAGCCCGTCCTCGACCGTCTCGGTGCCATCGGCCCTCGGCTGCGGGTACAGCGCCGCGAGGGTGCCGTCGTCACGGACGGCGAGGGCGAGCCGGCGTCTCCGTCTCCCCCGGCAGGATGCAGTCGTAGTTCGACTTCCCCCGGATGACGCTGAGGTCATCCAGCAGCTCGACGCGCTCGCGGGCGGCCACGAACCGCTGGTGGCCCGACGACGAGGGCGACCCGTGGACGGAGACGGAGACGGTCGTCCCGGCGGCCTCCCGGCCGGCGCAGTCGACGACCGGTGGCTGGTAATCGGCCCGGGTCGCGGCGCTGGAGTCGGGTCCCTGAGCACGGTCGACCGTTCCGCGGGCTCGTGGAAAACCGTTCCTAGGAGCGGTACGGACGGCTCCCGTCGGCACCGGACGGCACCCGACGCCGCGGCGCGACCGGCCGGGAGGCGATGGGTTTAGGACCGTCCCGTCGCTCGGTTCGGTGTGGACCCGTCGCGCATCGTCGAGGAGTTCCCCGCCCCCGAGTTCCGGGGCGCACAGGCGCAGGCCCTCAGCGACGTCCGCGCGGCGTTCGAGGCGGGCAACGACGTCGTGCTGGTGCGGGCGCCGACCGGCAGCGGCAAGTCGCTGCTCGCCCGCGCCATCGCCGGCTGTGCCCGCCGGCCGGCCGAGGCCGACGGCGTCGAGCCCGTCGGCGCCTACTACACGACGCCGCAGGTGTCCCAGCTGGACGACGTCGCCGGCGACGAGCTGCTGGATGACCTCAGCGTCATCCGGGGGAAGTCGAACTACGACTGCATCCTGCCGGGGGAGACGGAGACGCCGGTCGACCGGGCCCCCTGCGCCCGCGAGCGCGGCTTCGACTGTCCGGTCAAGCACCGGTGTCCCTACTTCTCGGACCGGGCCATCGCGTCGAACCGCCCCGTCGCCGCGATGACGCTCGCGTACTTCATGCAGACCGCGGGCAGCGACGTCTTCGGGACGCGCGACGTCGTGGTGGTCGACGAGGCCCACGGCCTCGCCGAGTGGGCCGAGATGTACGCGACCATCGAGCTGTCGCCGTCGACGGTGCCCGTCTGGGAGTCGTGCGAGCCGCCCGACGTCGAGGACATCTCGGACGTCGAGGGGTACGCCGAGCGCCTGACGACCGTCTGCGCGCGCCGGCAGGAGGAGCTGCGGAGCAAGGCAGAGCTCTCGGCCGCGGAAGCCGAGGAGCGCGACCGGCTGGCCGAACTCGTCCGCGACCTGGGGTGGTTCCTCGAGGACTGCCGCGACCACGAGAGCCCGACGACGTGGGTCGCCGACCGGACGCGCGCGGCGCAGGGCGCCGGCGGTTCGCGCTGCTGTCGGCGACCATCCTCGACAAAACGGCGTTCTGCCGCGGCGCCGGCCTCGACCCCGACGACGTCGCGCTGGTGGACGTCCCCCACACGTTCCCGGTCGAGCACCGCCCGCTGTACGACGTCACGCAGGGGAAGATGACCTACGAGCACCGCGACGAGACCCTCCCGGCGGTGGCTCGCACCCTCGTCCGGCTGCTGGCGAAACACGACGACGAGAAGGGCCTCGTCCACGCACACTCGTACGCCATCGCCGACCGGCTCAGGGAGCTGCTGGACGAGTTCGGCGTCTCGGGGCGCGTCCGCGGCCACGACCGGGAGAACCGCGACGCGGCGCTGGCGAGCTGGAAACGCAGCGACGGCAACGGCGTCTTCGTCTCGGTGAAGATGGAGGAGGCGCTGGACCTCGAGGGCGAGTTGTGCCGGTGGCAGGTGCTCTGCAAGGCGCCGTACCCGAACACGCGGGACTCGCGGGTCGCGAAACGGCTCGAGGACGGCCAGTGGGCGTGGTACTACCGGACGGCGCTTCGGACGGTCATCCAGGCCTGCGGCCGGGTCGTCCGCTCGCCCGACGACTACGGCGCGACGTACCTCGCCGACGAGTCGCTCCTGGACCTCTTCGAACGGGCGCGGACCGACATGCCGGGCTGGTTCGAGGCACAGGTCGACCGCATGACCCGGCCGGAGTTACCCGCCTTCGACCCCGGGGCGGTCGACGGCGAGAGCGGGACACGGGCGCGGCGAGAGTCGAGGATGCGGTCCGGAACCGGTGGGCGGTCGCGGTCGGACGCCGGCGGCGGCTCCGGCGACATCGAGGACCACCCGCTCTCGGACGTGTGGGGCGACGGCTAGAAGAACGACGCCGCGTAGGCGACCATCGACGTCATCATGAGCAGCGCGAAGAACAGCGCGAAGAGCTTCTGCCGGTCCATACCCCGCGTTGCCGCCTCGCTATTATAAATCGCTCGCCCCGTCGGCGACCCGCTCGCCGCCGCGGTAGACGGCCGCTACCTCCCGGACGGCTTCGATACCGTCCCGGGGGGCGGCGTCCAGCGCGACGAAGTCGGCGTGGGCGCCCGCCCGGAGCTCGCCCACCTCGTCGGGGATGGTCCGGGCCGCGACGCCCGTGGCGGCCTCGACCGCCTCCAGCGGCGAGAGGCCGATCTCCTCGACGAGCAGTTCGAGTTCGAGGGCGTTCTCGCCGTGCGGGACCAGCGGCGCGCCCATGAAGTCCGTCCCGGTCGCTATCGGGACGCCCGCCTCGTGTGCGCGCCGCGTCGAGTCGACGTGCGCCTCGAAGGCCTCGCGGGACTTCCGGAGCCCGTACTCGGGGACGCCGTGCTCGTCGCCGGCCTCGGTTATGCGGAACATGATGGCCAGCGTCGGCACGAGCGTCCCGTCGGTCTCCAGGAGGAGGTCGAGGGCCGCCTCGTCGAGGTAGAAGCCGTGCTCGATGGTGTCGACGCCGTTCTCCAGCGCCGCCTTCACCCCCTCTGTCCCCTGGGCGTGGCTGGCGACCGGCACCCCGACGCGGGCGGCCTCCTCGGTGAGCGCCCGTATCTCGGCGTCGGTGAACTGCTGGTGGTCAGGCTCGTCGCGCTTCGAGAGGACGCCGCCCGTCGTCATGATCTTCAGGCAGTCGACGCCCTCGCGGAGCTGCTTTCGGGCGGTCTTGCGGCACTCGGCCACGCCGTCGGCCAGCGTCCCGATGCCGAGCCCGCCGTCCTCGGCCCACTCGTAAGGCATGAAGTGGGCGTCGCCGTGGCCCCCCGTCTGGGTGATGGCGCGGCCACTGGTGTAGACGCGGGGGCCGGCGACCTC
>PXQM01000156.1:4177-8408 GCA_003021325.1 Halobacteriales archaeon QH_10_70_21 | reverse complement strand
GGTGCATCCACACGAGGAACGACTGCACCGAGATGAGGACGATGGCGATGATGGTCCACTTGCGGCCGACCAGCCGGTTTCCGGAGAACGACTGGAACAGCTCCAGCATGACGCCCAGGGCGGGGAAGAAGACGATGTAGACCTCGGGGTGGCCGAAGAACCAGAACAGGTGGCCCCACAGCAGCGAGCCGCCCTCCGTCGCCGTGAAGTAGAGGCTGCCGACGACGCGGTCGGCCGCGAGGATGAGGCCGGCACCCAGCAGCGTCGCGAAGGCGAACAGCATCATCCACACCGTCGCGAGGATGGACCACGTGAACATCGGCATGTCCATCAGCCCCATCCCCTCGGCGCGCGAATGGTGGATGGTCGTCAGGAAGTTTATCGTCGAGGCGGTGACCGCGACGACGAACATCGCCAGCGCGAGCACCGCGCCGGTGGCTCCGATTTCGGGGGTGTACGCGGGCACGTTCAGCGGCGCGTATATCGTCCAGCCCGTGCTCAGGGTTCCCTCCTGGAAGAACGACACCCCGAGCAGGACGCCCGACAGCAGGTACATCCAGTAGGACAGCGCGTTCAGGCGCGGGAACGCCAGGTCGTCGGCCCCGATCTGCAGCGGGACGAGGTAGTTCGCGAAGCCGAACGCGAACGGCGAGAGGAACCAGAACACCATGATGAGCCCGTGGGCGGTGACGGTCTCGTTGTAGGCCAGCCCGGACAGTATCTGGCCGCCGGGCTGGAGGAGCTGGAGCCGTATCAGAAGCGCCAGCACGCCGCCGAAGAGCAGGAAGAACAGCGACGTGACGATGTAGAGGACACCGACGTCCTTGTGGTTGGTCGTGACGAGCCAGCGCTTGACCGAGTAGGAGGGCGGGAGGTCGCTCATCAGGCCGTCACCCCCGCGCGCTGGGCGCTCGGCTGCGTCGGGACGCTCCCCTCGCCGCCGTGGTCGTCCTCTTCCGGCGTCGGCGTCGGCGTCTCGGTGACGTTCTCGCCGGCCGATTCGTACCAGTCGTTGAACTCCTCTTGCTCCATGACGACGATTTCACCGACCATGTTCGAGTGTCCGCTGCCGCACAGTTCGTAGCACTTCACGTCGTAGGTCCCCGTCTCGTTGGCGATGAACCAGGTGTGTGAGTGTTCCCCGGGGATGGCGTCGGACTTGATGCGTAACTCGGGAACGCCGAAGTTGTGCCAGACGTCGCCCGATGTCACCGCGAGTCGTATCATCTCCCCCTTCGGGACACGCATGGTGCCGGTCGTCCACCTCGACCTCCATGTTCTGTTCCTCGGCGACGTCGCCGCTCGGCCCCTGCTCGACGTACAGGAGCAGGCCGTAGGAGTAGACCACGAGGCTGATGACGATGATGGCGCTGAGACCGAACGACAGGAACAGCTTGCTGCTCTTGCCGCCCTTCTGTCCGGTCGGGAGCTCACCGAGCTGCGGTGCCTCGAACCCCTTCCGTCCGTTGCCGTCGTCGCGGTTCTTGTACGCGTTGTACAGCGTGTACGACACCACTACGAGGCCGACGGCGGTACCGACGACGAGGAAGACGAAGAACAGCTCGTTGAACACCTCCGACTGTGCCCGCCAATCCTCCGGGACCTGGTGTGCCAGTGCGAGGGAATCGAACATGATGGGCGATGACGTAATAGAGGCTGGCGGCGAGATGTACTTAGCTTTTGCGTCCCGGAAATCAGCCGGCCGCATCTGCCGGTGCCCGGGATGCATCAAAGGCGGGGATACCCGGTCACCGCGCGGGCGACCGGCGCGACGCTCACACCAAGGATATTAGTACGTGCCCACGGACCACAGTCGCAAGAGGCCATGAGTACGCATCTGCTCGGCAGCACGGTGTTGATGGGACTGGTGTTCGGCGCGATATTCTTCGCGCTGTCGCGAAGGCGGGCGCCGTCGAGGGCGGCGACGAGTCGCCGATGCAGCTCGGGGCTGCGTTCCTCGGGGTCGCGCTCGTCCTCGGGGCGCTCTCGGTCGCGGCCGTCGGCGGGATGGGCGCCTCGGAGAGTGCCCTCCCGGGCCTGTTCGGAGCCATAGTCGCGCTTCTCGGGCTGCTGCTCGTCGGGTTCCTCTTCGCCGGCAGCTACGTCATGACCAGGAACCACGGCCTCGGACGCGCTCACGGCATCGCGGCCGGGCTCTTCCTCGTCGGCGGCGCCGGCATTCTCCTCGTCGCGGTGAGACTGGTCGGGCTGTTCTGATTCGGATTGCTGTAACGATTTACCGGTCGTCGCCAGTGGCGGGGTCGGCGACGACCGGTAAAGGATCACAGTATTCCGTATGGCCGGCCGCTACAGCTCCGCCCGGACCCGCCGCGTTATCTCGTCGATGTCGTACTCGTCGGTCTCCTTGTCGAACACCACCGCGTCGTCGACCCGTACCTCGAAGACGCCCTGGTCGCCGGTCACCAAAGAGACGCGGTCGACGTCCTCGCCGAACGTCGTCAGCAGCGCCTCGGCGACGTCGGTCGCTCTGTTCAGGAAGCCACACGGCACGCAGTACTCGATCTCGACGGCTGCCATACCCGTGGCTACGTCGTCCGCCGTATTACCCCTGGCGACCGGGAACGCCCGGCCGGAACGACAGCAGTAGCACGGTGACGACGAAGACGGCGGTGCCGATTGCGTATGTCTGCGCCGAGGCGGTCGCCGCCAGCACCGCGCCACCGCCGAGGAAGCCACCCAGCAGCGACGCGACGACCGGCAGCGTACAGGAGACACACGAGAACAGCCCGAGGACGCCGCCGGCGACGGCGCTTTTGGCCTCGATGGCCGTCAGGTAGACGAGATACGAGAGAACGGCGTAGCCGAACGCCGCGAACGGGACGACGGCGACCCGTAGCGTCGCGCCGCCGTACAGCAGTGCCGGGTTCCAGCCGGGCGGGAGCTGTGTGACCTGCACGGAGAGCCCGCTGGCGGGGGGCCCACCCGGGCCGACCAGCCCGCCGGCTACCGCAAGCACCACGAAGTACGCGCCCGCGATGGCCCCGGCGACGAGCCGCGTCCGGTCCGGCGCTGGCGGCCGGGGCGTCCACAGGACCGCCCACGCCCCGACGGTCATCCAGACGACCGGGACCGCCCAGTAGGCCGTCGGTGACCGGTCGGCGACGAGTGCGTACGACAGGAGCAGCAGGACGAGCGTGTTGGCGACCGCCGCCGTGTAGAGGAGCGTCCGGCGGACATCGTCGTCGTCGTCGGCCATCACAGCGCCAGCGAGTCGACGACGACCGCGACCAGCAGCAGGCCGAGGTAGGCGTTGGAGGCGTGGAACGCCCGGAACGCGGCCGATTCGGTCCGCTCGCGGTGGAGCCGGACGACCGCCCACAGGAAGACGCCGCCGAGCGTGACGGTGACGCCGGCGTAGAGCCACCCCAGGCCGGTCAGCGCCGCCAGGGCGCTGGCGCCGAGCAGGGTCGCGCCGAGGTACAGCAGGATGTGCTTGCGGGTCTCGGTCTCCCCGCGGACGACCGGCATCATTGGGACGCCGCCCCGCTCGTAGTCGTCCTTGTACGCCAGCGCGAGGTTGTAGAAGTGTGCGGGCGTCCACAGGAAGATGACGCCGGCCAGCACCAGGCCGGGGAGGCCGAGCGTGCCGGCGACGGCGGCGTAGCCGATGAGCGCCGGTAGCGCGCCGGCGGCCCCGCCGATGACCGTGTTCTGGACGGTGTTGGGCTTCAGTACCAGCGTGTAGATGACGCTGTAGAAGGCGATGGCCGCGAGCCCGAGCGCGGCGACGAGGGGGTTCACCGAGAGGAACGCCCCGAGGGAGGCGACGGTCAGGAGGCCGCCGAACGCCAGGGCGTTGTGGACCGGCACCTCGTGGGTCGCGACCGGGCGGTCGGCGGTCCGCTCCATCCGGCGGTCGACGTCGCGCTCGAGGACGTGGTTGAACGTCCCGGAGGCGCCGATGGCGAGGACGCCGCCGCCGAGCGTGGCGACAACGGTCCGGACGGTCGGCGTCCCGGCCAGCGCCATCCCGGCGCCCGCGACCAGACAGAGCAGCCACATCAGCCGCGGCTTCGTGAGCCGGAAGTAGGCCCAGGCCGTCCGCCTGACGCGCTCGGCCCCGTCGAGAGCGGAGATCGGGTCCGGCTCCGGCGGCGCCTCACCGAGTGTCGGTTCCGGGTCGGGCGTCGTCTCGGGGACGTCGTCGGTCTCCGTCTCCGCCTCGAGGTGCCACGCCAAAGCGAGCACGAGCGCGGCGAAGATGGCCATT
>PXQM01000156.1:0-4130 GCA_003021325.1 Halobacteriales archaeon QH_10_70_21 | reverse complement strand
GCCAGCCCGAACAGGCCGCTGTGGCGTCGGCCAGCGCCGCCGTTGCTCCCACCACGACCAGCACGTAGACGCCGACGGTCGCTCCCGCGAGCAGCGCCGTCGTCGATGGCTGGCGGTCCATGAGTCGACCTTATCCTGCGCGCACTTAGACCCCCTGTTTCCGAACGCCGTCGGGGGAAGTCAGCAACTATTTAGTCGGGTACTCCCTAGTCGGCGTCAATGAGAAAAACGCGTCTCGTCGGCGCGGCGCTCGGGGTGGCGCTGCTCGCCGTGGCCGCCGACCCGGCCCTCGCCCAGACGAAGAACGCCGACCTCATCACCGACCTGAACCAGACGCTCCTGTACGCGGCCATCCCCATCACCGTCCTCGTCGAGGCCATCCTCATCTACGCGGTCGTCAAGTTCCGGAACAAGGAGGACCCGGAGCCGACCAGAGAGAACCGGCGCCTCGAGATAACCTGGACCGTCGCGACGGCCGTCGTCCTGCTGTTCGTCGGCTTCGCGTCCTACCAGGTGCTCGCCGTCGAGGAGGTTGGCAACCCGGTCCCCGGCGACGAGGAGCGGGTCGAACCGACCGTCTCCGAGGACCTCGAGGGCGCCGCCGGCCCCTACGAGTCCGAGGACGACGCCGTCGAGATAGAGCTCCGTGCCTACCGCTACGGCTGGGAGGCCCGCTACGAGGGGACCGAGGTGACGACGAACAACGAAATACGGATCCCGACCGACAGGCCCGTCTACATCCACATCACCTCCGAGGACTGGCTGCATATGCTGTCGGCGCCCGACCTCGGCCTCAAGCAGACCGCATTCCCCGGCGAGTACAACACCATCAAGACGGTCGCCTACGAGGAGGGCAACCACCAGTTCTACTGCACGGAGTACTGCGGCGTCGGCCACTCCCAGATGAACGGCGAGTTCATCGTCACGAGCGGCGAGGACTACGACCAGTGGTTGAGCGACCGGCAGTCCGCCGACGACACCGAGGCCGCCAGCGGTCGGCGGACCGCGGCCTGAGACGACGTCGGCTGTCAGCGACCGGCCGTCAGCGGTCGGCGGACCGCGGCCCGAGACCGCGCCGGCAGACTGTCGGTTCGGCCGCCGTCCGTCGGCTTTGAGAGGGTTTTTGTCGCTTCACCCGAATGGTTCGGTATGAGCGTTGACCACGACGAGGGCCACGGGGGCAGCGACCACCACCTGCCCGCGGTCGAGGACTGGCCGAAGGGGTTCGGCGAGGCCTCCTGGTGGCCCTTCATCACCGCCGTCGGCGGGAGCGGCTTCTACGTCGGCGCGGCGCTGTTCGTGCTCGGGCAGAACGACATCCTCAGCCCCGCCGTCGGCGCCGGCGTCTTCATCCTGAGCACCGTCACCTTCCTCGCCGGCCTGTACGGCTGGCTCTACCACGCGTTCATCGTCAACTTCTGGGAGGGCGAGGCCGAGAACCACGGCTTCCCGCTGAAGCTGACGATGCTGCTGTTCCTCGGCACCGAGGTCGCCACCTTCGGCGCCGGCTTCGTCTACTACTTCTTCATCCGCGGCTCGAGCGTCTGGAGCGAGGAGGCGCTGCCCGAGCTCGTCGTCTCCGGGGACGTCCTCAGCTCGCTCGTCATCCTCAACACGCTCATCCTCATCGCGAGCTCGTTCACGATGCACTACGCCCACCACGCGCTGCTGGAGGAGAACCGGACGCGCTTCATCCGGCTGCTCGGCGTGACGCTGCTGCTCGGGGTCGTCTTCCTCGCCGGCCAGGTCTACGAGTACTACGAGTTCATCGTCCACGAGGGGTTCACTATCACCGAGGGCGCCTACGGGTCGGCCTTCTACGGCCTGACCGGCCTCCACGGCCTCCACGTCGGCCTCGGGGCCGTGCTGCTGTCCATCGTCTTCGTCCGCGCGCTGTACGGCCAGTACTCCGCGGAGAAGCACACCTCCGTCAGCACCGTCTCGATGTACTGGCACTTCGTCGACGTCGTCTGGGTCTTCCTCGTCGTCGTGCTCTACGCCGGCGCTATCGTCTGAGCCGACTTTTCGCACGGGGCCCCCACGCCGACCCTGGGCGGGACGTGTGTGCGTACTCCTCTCGCTCGACTCGTGGCTCCGCCGCTCCCGATGGAGACGGACCCGTCGCTCGTCGCCCGTCCCGTTCGTGAATCCCCGTCGAGCGGAGGACGGTAGTCGAACGACGCCGCCGATTCCGGAACCCTCTCGAAGGCCAGGCTCCTACGGTCGACAATGAGCCGTCGTCGCCGTCTCCTCCTCGCCGCGCTCGGGGTCCTCGTGGCGGTTGTCTCCCCGGCGGCCGCCCACGGCGCCGGCCTCTCGGGGGCTGCGGACCGCTCGCTCGAGGTGCCGACGTGGCTCTTCCTTCTGACCGGCGGCGGGGTCGTCGGCGCCTCGTTCCTCCTGGCGTCGTTCGTCACCGACCGCTCGTTCATCCGCCGCATCCACGGCTGGCGCCGTGGCGGTGCGGTCCCGCGCCAGCGGGTCGCGCTGTGGGCCGCGCGGCTCGTCGGCGTCGTCGGGCTGGCGCTCGTGGTCGCGGTCGGCCTCCTCGGTCCGCGCGAGGCGACCCGGAACGCAGCGGTACTCGTCGTCTGGGTCGGCTGGTGGTCAGGCTACACCATGACCACGTACCTCGTCGGCAACACCTGGCCGGCGCTGAACCCCTGGCGGGCCGTCGCGGCGGCGCTCCCGTCGCTGGGCTGGCCCTACCCCGAGCGGCTGGACGCCTGGCCCAGCGTGGTCGGCCTGCTCGCGCTGGTGTGGCTCGAGGTGGTCAGCCCCGTCGCCGACCGGCCGCGCTTCCTGGCCGGCGTCGTGGCCGGCTACACCGTCCTGACGGTCGCCGGCGCCGTCGCGTTCGGCACGACGACCTGGTTCGGGCGGGTCGACCCCATCTCGCGCGTCTTCCGGTACTTCGGCCGGCTCGCGCCGCTGTACGACGACGACGGCGTCCGGCTCCGGCTGCCGGGCGTCGGCCTCGACGAGCCGAAGCTCGTCACCTCGCGGGCCGAGGTGGCCTTCGTCGTCGCGGTGCTGTGGGTGACCACCTACGACGGGCTGGTCGCGACGCCGCTGTGGCCCGCTCCTGGCCATCGCCGCCGGCTACCACCTGGCGCACTTCCTCGGGTACTTCCTGGAGCTGTCGCCGGCGCTGGCGACGACGGTCGCGGCGCCGCTGTCCCCGCCGGAGCCGGTCGCGCTCGTGCTGCCCGGCTGGTTCGGCGGCGTCGAACTCGGCGCGGTCGTCCTCGGGCACCTGCTGGCCATCTGGGTCGCCCACGCCGCCGCCTACGACGTCTTCCCCGGCAAGCTGCAGGCGGTTCGCAGCCAGTACGGCGTCACCGTCGCGATGGTCTGCTACACGATGGCCAGCCTCTGGATCGTCTCCCAGCCGTACGCGGTTCCGCCCTACGTCTCATGAGCGGCGAGGAACCGGTGGCCGACGGCGACCGACCGACCGGCGGCGAGCGGACGGCCCCGCCGCCGGAGCCGCCCGAGGAGCCGACGGTCTGTGGCCACTGCGGCGACCGGTTCGCCGACAAGCACCTGCTGGCGCTGCACCGCGGCCTGGCACACGAGGACCGCCTGACGGACGACGAACGGGCGGCCTACCGCGAGGCCCGTAGCGAGGAACGGGACGACCTCCGGCTGTTCCGGCTGAAGGCACTCGGCTGGCTGCTCGTCATCTACTTCGGCTTCATCTTCGTCTACGCGTTCGTCCTGTAGGAGCCCCGCTGTTCGGTGGTCTTCCGGGTCCGGGTCGGTCAACCATTTTCCCCGGGTCTCCTCGCTCGCTTCGCTCGCGTCGATGCCCGCTCCCGACGACACGACCGCTCGGTGCGCACGCACGTCCGCGCGTCCGTTCGCCGCCCGACTCGAGACCGCGCATCACGAACCGCTACTCCGCCCGCTCGTATGTCATTCTGACCGGTTCCTCGTACCCGCTCTCCGGGAACGCCTCGTCGGACTCGAAGCGCTCGAACCCGATGGACTCGTGAAGTATCGCGGGGACAAGCCCCGCGGCTTCGCCGTCTTGACCGCACGTCCCAAACCGGGCCGGGCCGTCGCAGGCGAATGTACTTCCCCTCGACCGTCCCACGGTGGGTCGGCTGGACGTGACACCCGAACGC
>PXQM01000155.1 GCA_003021325.1 Halobacteriales archaeon QH_10_70_21 | reverse complement strand
CGGGTCCGGCGCCAGGGCGGCGGCGTCGGCCAGGACGGCCCCCTCTGCGGGTTCGGCCCCGTCGACGAGGTCCCAGTAGTCGTCTTCGGCCGCCAGCACCCGACGGCCGTAGGCGCCACGCTCGCGCTCGACGACCCCGGCCAGCGCCGCCGCCAGCCGCGTCTCGTCGGCGACGACGAGGTCGGTGGCCGTGAGCGTCGCCTCCCGCCAGCCGCCGGCCGGGTCGACGACGAACTGCCGGGCATCGGCGTCCCGGAGGTAGTGCCGCAGCGGCTTGGAGGTCGGCGAGGCGCCGAACCGGACGACGACGTCCGGCTCGACGTCGAGTGCGCGAACGTAGGCGTCGTACCCGCCGCAGACGGGGCCGCCCTCGGCGACGGCGCCGAACCGGTGGCCCGACAGCGGGTCCGCAAGCACCGGAAAGCCGGTCGCCTCAGCGAGCGCGAGCAGGGCGTCGCCGGCGGGCGCCGGCCGGTCGGCCGGCCCGCAGACGATGAGCCCGCCGTCGGCGGCCTCGGTGGCCCCGGCCAGCCGGTCGCGGTCCGCCGTCGGGAGCGCCGACCGGCCCCGCGTCACGTCGACGAACGGGCCGTCGCGGCCCTCGACGGCCAGCGGGTGGGCCTCCGGGAATCCCTCCGGGACCGACGCGGCGGGAACGCCGGCCGGGGCTGCCTCGGGGGCCGCGTTCGGCTCCAGCGGCTTCCGGAGCGGCACGTCGAGGTGGACGGGCCCGGGGTGGGTCCCCTGCACGGTCGCGACCGCCCGCGACAGGGCCGTCCGGAGCGACCGGAGCTTCCGGTCTGCGGCCTCCGGCTCCGGCAGCTTGCGGTAGCGCCGGACCGCGTCGCCGTACAGCTTCTCCTGGTCGACCGTCTGGTTGGCGCCGCTGTCCTGCAGTTCGGGCGGCCGGTCGGCCGTCAACAGGAGCATCGGGACCCGCGCCTGGTTCGCCTCGACGACGGCCGGGTGGAAGTTCGCCGCGGCGGTGCCGGAGGTACAGACCAGCGGCGTCGGTCGGCCGGTCCGCTTCGCGCGGCCGAGCGCGAAGAAGGCCGCCGACCGCTCGTCGAGGTGCGAGAACGTCTCGACGTCGTCGCGTTCGGCGAGCGCGACCGTCAGCGGCGTCGACCGACTCCCCGGCGCCAGGACGGCCGCCTCGACGCCCGCCTTCGCGAGTTCGTCGGCGACGACCCGGCCCCAGAGGGTGTTGACGTTCATCCGCTCACTCCAGTTCGTCGAGAACCGGTCGGTACTTCAGCTGGACCTCGTCCCACTCGCGGTCGGGGTCCGAGTCGGCGACGATGCCGACGCCGGCGAACAGCGTCGCGCACTCCTCGCGGGCGACCGCAGAGCGGATGGCGACGGCGAAGGAGCCGTAGCCCGCGGCGTCGAACCAGCCGACAGGCGCGGCGTACCAGCCGCGCTCGAAGGGCTCGGTGTCACGGATGGTCGCCAGCGCCTCGTCCGGCGGCAGGCCCCCGACCGCGGGCGTCGGGTGCAGCGCCTCCACGAGCGAGAGGACGTGCTCGTCGTCGGCCAGCTCCGCCCGCATCGGCGTCTCGATGTGCTGGACGGTCGCGAGCCGGCGGATGCCCCGCTGGCCCTCCCGAATCGACGCCGCGTAGGGGGCCAGTTGCTCCCTGATGGCGTCGGCGACGAGCTCGTGTTCGTGGACGTTCTTGGCGTCGTCGAGCAGCTCCGCCGCCAGCCACTCGTCCTCCTCTGGGGTGTCGCCGCGGCCGGTCGTCCCCGCGAGGGCGCCGGTCTCGACCGTCCGGCCGCGGAGGCCGACGAGCTGTTCCGGCGTCGCGCCGAAGAAGCCGGCCTCCCCGTCGGCCGGCTCGAAGAGAAAGCGGAAGCAGTCGGGGTAGGTGCCCCCGAGCCGGTCCAGCGCGTCCGGCACCGACAGCGGCCCCGCCAGGGTGGTCTCGAGCGCCTGCGCCAGGACGACCTTCCGGAGTTCGCCGGCCTCGATGCGGTCGGTGGCGGCGGTGACGCTCTCTCGCCACTCGGCCTTCGAGGTGGTTCGCTGCCGTGACCGGACGCCCGGCGGGCCACCGGCGTCCGCCTTCGAACCCGGGGCGGGCAGTGCCTCATGGGCCGTCTCCAGCCGCTTCTCGACGGCCTCGGGAGCGGCGTCGACCGCGTTGACCGACAGCCAGGCCTCCTCCTCGTCGTAGGTCACCTGCACCCGCGGCAGGATGAACTCGGCGCTCGGGTACCCCTGCCAGGAGCCCTCGGCGCTGTGCTCGTCGTGGAACGAGAAGCCACCGAAGAGCCGTGGCCTGGCCGACAGCGCCCGGGCGTGGACGTCGCCGGCGGAGAACAGCTCGGCCGCGGCGGCCCGCACCGCGTGAAACCGGTCGGGCCCCTCGTCGGTGATGGTCGCCGCGGCGCCGCTGCCGACGACGGTCGCTTCCCCCGGTGCCGCCCAGAAGGTCCGCGGGGCCTCGGCGGCTGCCAGGACGGCTCGCGGCTGCGGCGGGTCCCGGACCCGCACCGCGCGGCTGACCAGCCCCGACCGCTCGGCGACGGACTCCTCGCTCCGCAACGGTTCCATTGCCCGTCGTTTGGGCTCCCACGGTTTTAGCTTACCCGTTCGCCGCGAACGGGGCGGCGGCGTCTCGCAGGGCCCATTCGGCGCGGTTCGGCAGAACCGCGGCTCTCCGGCCGGGCCGTTGCCGACGCTACCGACCTCGTTTCCGCCTCCAGCACCGAAGAGATCCTATCAGAGCTTGGACTCGGCGTCCTCGGCCAGCTCCGCCATCCGCTTGCCGATGCGACCCGCGTCGGAGAACTCGTCTTCACTCATCACGTTCGCCAGTGCGTTCCCCAGCACGAACACCGCGTGCTTGTGCTCGCTTTTCGACTTGTGGACGTCGTCGGGCGTCACCTCCAGTTCGTCGTAGGGGTCGAACATCTTCGAGTGCAGTTCGAGCAGCTCGTCTTTGTGCATGTTTGTGAGTACTGGAAGAGTACGTTTATGCTTTGTGCGAGAAGTGACTCCACACAGAGGTTTCGTGCTAGATGGTCCCACGCGGACGGGTCGCGGACGGGGTTCCGGCGGTGGCTCGCGCGGGCGAGCGTTCGCCCGCTCACGCGCAGACGGGAACTCAAGCTCTTCACACGCGGACGGGGGAGGACCCGGGAGCGCGCGGCAGGGGCGGGGCTGTCCGGTCGTTGCTCGCGGGCGTCGGCCGCCCCAAAAGGACGTCTAGAAGACGTACTCGTCGTCGTGCCCCATCATCCCGTCCTCTTCGAGGCCGGGGTCGTCGTCCTCCATGGGGCCGCTCGTCTTGTAGGCTCGGAGCCCGGTCGACAGCAGTTCTTCGATGGCTTCCTCCCGGTTTACGAACTCGCCTTGCTCCACCAGCTGGGCGATCTGCATCTCGAGGTGTTCCGGGACGGTCAGTTGTACCTTCGGCATCGGAACAGTGGGAGTTTCGGGGAAGGGGTATTTAAGATTGACGGGGGATTTTCGGTGCTGAAAAAGTCAACTGCGCCTCACGGAAAGTATCTTTCAGGAAGCGTTCAGTCTCGTTTCCGCTCCGCCGTCGTCGATTCGGGAACGACAGGTCTACGGGCGCCGGGGCCCGTAGGAACGGCCATGAAGGACGTTACGGACCTCCACGCCGAGTTCGACGGCGAGCGCCTCCCGCCGGGGCAGCGGGAGACCACCCGGTTCCCCGTGCTCTCGAAGGGCGGGACGCCGTCGGTTCCGGCCGACCCCACGCTGGAGGTGTGGGGCGCCGTCGAGGCGGAACTGACGCTCTCGCTGGACGACCTCGAGGAGTTGGGCGCGGAGACCCAGCGGCAGGACTTCCACTGCGTCACCGGCTGGTCGCGGTTCGACTGCGAGTTCCGCGGGCTCCCGTTCCCGCGGCTGACCGAGCACGCCGGCGTCGACGGCGACGCGGCCCACGTCGTGTTCCACGCCCACGATGGCTACACGACGAATCTCCCGCTGGAGGAGTGCCACCGACGGGAGGTGCTGTTCGCGTGGGAACTCGACGGCGAGCCGCTGCCGGCCGACCACGGCGGCCCGCTCAGGGTCGTCACTCCCCACAGGTACGCCTACAAGGGCGCGAAGTGGGTCTCCGGCGTCGAGTTCCTGACCGAGCCCGAGCGGGGCTACTGGGAGAAGCGTGGCTACTCCAACACGGCCAACCCCTGGCAAGAGGAGCGGTACGCCTAATCCCGACGAGAGAGCCGGGGCCGGCCGTCGGTACATATATGCCCCTCCTGTGACTTCCCGCCCATATGGACGCCCACACCGTGATGGACGAGTGGGAGCCGTCGCCGTTCGACGGCGGCCTCGACGAACTGGCCCGGCTGGGCGGGAATGGGTTCAGCGGCGCCGTCGAGTCGGGCGACGACTGGCTCTTCGTTGCCGGCGGCGAGGCGCTCGTGGTCGTCTCCGGCCTCGGGGAGTCGCCGACGCTCGACGACCTCGACGCCTTCGAGGGCGCGAGCGGTCGTCGCCACGAGGCACCGGGGCCCGCAGCGGCCCGGCTGGCGGCGATGCTCGCCCTCGACGGGGAGGTCCGCGGCCAGTACTTCAGCGACGACACCCCCATCAGGACGGTCGAGGAGACCCTCTCGGAGGGCGGCTTCACCGGCTACGTCGAGCTCGCCGAGAACGTCCTCAGCGGTGACTACTACGTCGTCTACGAGGACGGCGAGGCGACGTACGTCGCCTTCGTCGGGTCGACGGAGCAGCTCGTCACCGGCGAGGAGGCCGAGACGAAGACGAAGAACGAGGTCGGCATCTACAGCGTCGTCGCCGTCGATTTGCCGGCGGTCGAGCTCCCGGAGCCGCCCGAACCGACCGGCGCCGCGTCCGGCGGGGGTCCCGGGGTGTCCCCCGATACGGACGAGGACGATGGGCCGTTCGGCGACGAGAGCACGGGCGAGCCCGCAACCGGGACGGAGGCCGGAGTACCGGCCGACGGACCGGCCGACGAGCCGGCCGGGAACGGTTCGATCGCCGGTCCGGGCGACGAGGAGCGGGT
>PXQM01000154.1:8034-8635 GCA_003021325.1 Halobacteriales archaeon QH_10_70_21 | reverse complement strand
CCAGTTGACGCTCCCGGTCCGACCGCTGTCGTTGGCGCTCACCTCCGGGGGGACCTACGTCGCCCGGACCGCGGCGGGCAATCCCAACCAGGCCCAGGAGATACTCGCCGAGGCCATCGAGCACGACGGCTTCGCCCACATCGACTTCCTGACGCAGTGTCCGACCTGGAACAAGGACGCAAAGCAGTAAGTCCCACACGTCGACGTCCAGCAGGACGACGACTACGACTTCGACGTGAGGGACCGGGACGCCGCCGCCGATATGGCCCGCAAGGCCGAGTCCGCGCTCTACGAGGGACGGATACCTACCGGTCGGTTCTACCGGGAGGAGAGCCGCCCGGCCTACCACGAGGAGAAGCGAGCCGTCGACGAACTCCCGGACCGGCCGGTCGCCGAACAGTACTTCGACGAGGAACGGGAGTGGGAACGCTCGTTCGGCCTGGTCCGAGAGTACGCCCGAACGGACGCGTAGACTTTTGCGCTCCCGCCCGGCGCAAACGGTCGTAGCGGACCGGAGACGTGGACCCACGTTCCCCCTCTCCCCGCGACGGCCGGACGCTCTGAGCGCTGATGGCCGGCGTGTTACAAGCATATACTTGTA
>PXQM01000154.1:0-8024 GCA_003021325.1 Halobacteriales archaeon QH_10_70_21 | reverse complement strand
TCGTCGGCGAGGCGCTCGCTGCCCCGGTGCAGGTACGGGCCCTCGGCTTGGCCGCCGTGCAATTTTGCCCGTCCGGTGAGACGGTCGAGATGTACGGAGGCCCAACGACCAATGACTATCGACCAGCTGACGGAGTACGGCCTGGAACCGATGGACGACGAATCGATTCGGGAGTTCCTCTCTGCCCACTCGACGGGGGTGCTGGGCCTCCCGACCGAATCCGAACCGTATCTGCTTCCCCTGTCGTGCGGGTACGACGGGGACTCGAGCCTCTACTTCACGTACCTCCTGGGCGAGTCGAGCTGGACGGCGGAGTTGACCGACGCCGCCGAGAGCGCGCGGTTCCTCGCCTACTCCGTCGAGACGCAGTTCAACTGGCGGAGCGTGCTGCTCACCGGTGACGCCAGTGCGGTCCCGGAGGAGAAGTGGTCGGACGTCGAACCGCTGACGCAGAACGCCTGGCGGCCCAACACGCTCCAGGCCGCGAGCACCACCGGTGGGGTCGCGGTCTACGAGTTCCGGGTCCGAGAACGGGACGGCATCCAGCAGAACGGCCTCGCCCCGGAGTTCAGGGAGAACATCGAGCCGTAGGCGTGCGGCACGAACCGACGGCTGTCCCGTCGGTATTCGCGGGACTTCGGGACGGTGGCGGACGTGGCCGAACCCGTTCGGCACACGATTGATTACTCCTGGCAACCGATGGCACGAATATGAGTGACTCGGAAAGGGATTTCGAGGCCCGCCGGAACGTCTGTCCGTTCTGCGGGGTGGGCTGTACCATCACGTACGCCCCGGAGAGCGGGAAGTCGACCGGCGTGGCCGGACCGGTCAACGAGAAGGGGGAGCTCTGTCCGAAGGGAGCCGCAGCCTTCGACATCGTCGACCACGAGGACCGGTTGACGCGGCCGCTGGTCCGGGAGGGTGGGCACCTCGTGACGGCACCGTGGGCGGAGGCGCTCGAGCGGGTCGAGTCCGGGGTAAAACGCGTTGTCGACGAGCACGGTCCGGACTCGGTCGTCTTCTTCGCGTCCTCGAACTGCACCGACGAGGAGAACTACGTCTTCCAGAAGGTGGCGCGGCTCCTCGGGAGGAACGACGTCGACAACTGTGCGCGGCTCTGTCACTCCTCGACGGTCGCCGCGATGGAAGGACCGCTTCGGCGCGGGCGCGATGACCAGCACGCTCGAGGACCTCCGGGAGGCCGACCTGTGCCTCGTGACCGGCGCGAACCCGGCCGAACAGCACCCCGTCGCGTTCCGGTCGTACCTGCTGCCGGCCGTCCGTGACGGAACGACGCTCGTCCACGTCGACCCGCGCGAGAACGACACCACACGGGCCGCCGATATCCACCTCGCGGTCCGCCCGGGCTACGACATCCCATTGCTCAACGCGATGACCGCCGTCGTGGTTGAGGAGGGACTTACCGACGAGGCGTTCCTCGCCGAACGGACGACGGGGTTCGAGCGGTACGAGGAGTCGCCGGCCGGCGTCGACGTCGCCGAGAACGCCGACCTGGCCGGGGTCGACGAGGCGGACCGCCGCGCTGCGGCCCGGGCGTACGGCGAGGCCGACCGCGCGGCGGCGTTCACCAGGATGGGGATGAGCCAGCACCACTGCGGGACGGCCAACGTCGAGACGCTGTCGAACCTCTCGCTCCTGACGGGCAACGTCGGGAGGCGGGGCACGGGCATCAACCCGCTGCGAGGACAGAACAACGTCCAGGGGGCCGGTGACGTCGGCGCGCTCCCGGGCCTCCTGCCGGGGTACCGTGACGTGACCGACGCCGAGGACCGCGCTGCGGTCGCAGCGGAGTGGGGTGTCGAACCGCCGGCGAAACCGGGCCTCACGGAGGTCGAAGCCACCCACGACTTCGGCGACGACGTCCGGGCGGCGGTCGTCTTCGGCGAGAACCCCGCCCTCACCGAGCCGAACGCCAACCGCGTCGGCGAGGCCTTCGACCGGCTCGAGCCCGCCGCCGGGAGCGGCCCGCCGCGACCTCGACATCGTCTGCGAGCTCGGCGAGCGGCTGACGGACCACGAGTTCGACGCGGACGCAGAGGCCATCTTCGAGGAGCTGGCCCGCGTCTCACCCATTTACGAGGGCATGTCCTACGACGGCATCGGCGACGGGAGCCAGCGCTGGCCGTTCCCCGCCGGCGCCGACAGCGGGACCGACGTCCTCCACGCGGAGACCTTCGCCACCGGCGAGCGGACCGCCCCACTCGTGCCCGTCGACCACGTCCCGCCGGCCGACGACCTCGAGGGCGACGACCTCGTGCTGACGACCGGCCAAATTACAACCCGCTTCAACAGCGGCGCGCTCGCCCGGCGGTCGGGGACGCTCACGCAGATGGTCCGCGAGGACGCCCTCCGGATACACCCGGACGACGCCGCCGAGCGTGGTATCGAGGACGGCGCCGAGGTCCGGGTGGCCAACGACCGTGGCGAGGTGACGGCACCGGCGGACGTGACCCCGGCCATCCGCCAGGGGACCGTGTTCCTCACCTCCCACTTCGCGGATCCGCTCGTCAACCGTGTCACCTCGGACGCGCTGGACCCCACGGCGAAGATTCCGGAGTACAAGCACGCAGCCGTTTCGGTCGAACCCTGCTGAACCGACGGGGATTCCGCCAGCGGGGCGACCGTCCGGCGGCCGTCAGGTTTCGTCGTCGTCGCAGTCGCAGGCTCGCTCGTCGAGGAACTCCTCGACCGTGTAGAGCCGGCCGCAGTCCTCGCAGAAGACGTTCACGTCGACGTAGACGTCGAAGGAGCCGATGCTCGCGTCCCCGCCGTCCCGGAGCTGTTCGATTCCGCGTTCGGTCACGCGGGACAGCCGTGTCTGGAGCGAAAGTATCCTCTCGCGCCAGGCGTCCACACGTGAGCCGGCGTCCCCGTGACCCGACTCGCGGCTGACGCCGAGACAGTTCGACAGATGCCTGTAGACCGTCTGGTGGGAGACGAACTGGGACTCGACGGTCTCGACCGCCACGCCGTCCTGGCGGAGCCGCTCCCGGGCCTGCGTCCGGCTACCGGCGTCGACGTCCTCGTCCGTCAGGATCCGATAGAGGTTGTCGACCTCGCCGTCGAGCGGCGTCCGACCGGACGACTCGACGGCGGCCCGCAGCACCCGCCGGTTGAACGTCGCGGCGAGCTCCCGGACGCTCGCCTCGCCCCACCGTCCCGCGAGCTCCTCGTGGATGGCGCCGAGTCCCCGGTCTGCTGCCACGCGGCCGACCTTGCAGTCGCACGGCGCCGCGGTTCCAGTCTCGAACTCGACCATTGCCGCCATCATGGAACGGACGACCTATAAGTCAGGCCGGTCGGCTCGACCGGTCGTAACCCGCCCACGACTCTCCAATGGCCGCGCCCGTGATAACAGCCCGTAGTACTCTACATCTGGTACGTTAGTTAATAAATAACGAACACGATAGTTATACCTGCGAAGCGAAACTCGCAATCTCGGGCACTCACTCGACGCCACCGCTGACCGCCCGTCGACCCCGTATTTCCGCCGAATAGAGTGATTCGAGCCCGTAGAAAGTTCGAGGACGGTTCAATCGCTCGATCGCTGTCTTCCAGGTCCGAATCCGGAGATATATGGACGAGATTACATCCGATGCCGGACCTGATCTCTGTTGTAGCCCCTCAGGCGATAGAAATAGGGATTATCCCGGAACAGTGGGGTCGTTTCACGATAGGTGGACCGCACGCGGCTATCCGAGACCCTACTTCTTTCAGAAACCCGTAATGACAGTTTTATAGATGTTATTTTATTTTGATATTTTGTCCTGCCGGATCGTTTCAGGTGGCCGGGTGGGGGGGTGGACACCGCGACACGGCCGGCCGAGGTCGCGGCTCACTGTCAGTCGAGCCTCTCGGAGCTCTCCATGTGCTCGCGGGAGAGCTGGACGTAGCGGTCGCCGGCGTAGGCCCACGGCGACGCCTCGACCTCCTTGATCTTCTCGGCTGGAACGCCGGCGTACAGCGTCGAGGGCTCGATTTCGCTGTCCTCGGTGACGAGGCTGTTTGCGCCGACCATCGCCTCCTCGCCGACAACCGACCGGTCGAGCACCGTCGCGCCCATCCCGACCAGCCCGCGCTCGCGGACCTCGGCGTTGTGGACGATGGCCGTGTGGCCGACGGTCGCGTACGGGCCGATCTCGGCGCCCTCGTGGAGGACCGCGTTGTCCTGGACGTTCGCGCCCTCCCGCAGGACAATCGGTCCGTGGTCGCCCCGCAGCGTGACGTTCGGCCAGACGCTGGCCTCCGCCTCGAGGGTCACGTCGCCGATGACGACCGCTGCGGGGTCGACGTAGGCGGTCTCGTGGACTTCCGGCTCCGTGCCGTCGAAACTGCGTATCATACACGGACGTGGCGACCCGTCGTGTTAACAGTAGCTGGTCGCGTGGCGTCCCACCGCGACCCTCTCGCCCGGTAGCCGCTTATTCGAGGGTACTAGGGGGCCGAACAGTGAGCGTCAGGAACCGACCCTTCGCCGACGGGGCACCCATCGTTGCTGTGCTCCGGGAGGACGGAACCATCCTCCGGGTGAACGACGCCTGGAAGACGTTCGGCGAACGTAACGGGCTGTCACCTGAGTACGAGGTGGTCGGCGAGAACTACCTGGAGGTCACCGGCAAGGGTGACGACGAACACGCGGCCCGCGTCGAGGCGGGACTCGGGGCGTTGCTCGCCGGCGAACGGTCCGCGTTCACGACGGTCTACCCCTGCCACGGACCGGAAGAGCGGCTCTGGGCGACGCCGGTCGTCGACGAACCGCTCGTGCTCGTTGCACATCACCGGGTCGCCCCCTGGAGCCGAGCGACCGGCCGAGGCACGATATCAGTGGCTCACGACCCGCCAGGCGAGAGGAAACCCGCGAGGCGGGCCGGCCCGTGACCTACCACCTCGGCGCCGACGAACCACCGAGTGAGGGAGTCGTCATGGCGTTCGACTCGCTGGGAATCGACGTCTGCGACCTGGAGACGAGGCTCTACGACTGGGTCGACATCGACGTACTCGACGCCCTCGGGCGGACGACCGAGACGTTCGAACTGAGCATCCCGGTCCGGGAGTACCGCGTCGTCCTCACCCAGGATTCGGTGACCATCCACCGCCCATCCGTCGACGAGTGACCGCGCTCCCTGCCCGGGCGGTCCGAGCCGACGCCGACTGCGTTCGGACGCCCCTGCGTCGTCCGGAGCGGTGAAGGGAACCGCAGCGGCTCCGGGGCGTCTCGGTCGGACCCGCGCCGGCCCTCTTCGATTGGATACGCGTCGACTTTTCCGCCGCGCGCGAGCGTCAGGACTGCTAGTTCCACACTCTATGCGGGAAAAAATCTGTATCACAATCGATACTGAACCAGTCAGAGCGCGCATCGTACCCAACCGTACAAGGAAGATGGTAGACGTATTAGGCATTTACGTCCGGCGGTTTTCGCGACGGCGGCGGGCAGGCCACTTGTGAACCCCCGTGCAACATCTGTCTGAAGGACAGTTTTAAATACGACCAGGGCTCTGGGTCGAGATGCAATGACACAGCACGAGGATACGTCGGCTTCGCCGGCGGATCGAGTTCTTCCAGGGCACTCTAGATAGTACCTCAGAGATCAGTGAGGCCCGGATTTTCGACACGACGCTGCGCGACGGCGAACAGTCACCCCGTACCTCGTTCTCCTACGAGGACAAACGCGAGATAGCCGCCATCCTCGACGACATGGGAACCCACGTCATCGAGGCGGGGTTCCCGGTCAACTCGGAGGCGGAGTTCGAGGCGGTACGGGACATCGCCGACGCCACGTCGACCACGGTCTGTGGGCTCGCCCGCGTCGTGGACGAGGACATCGACGCCGCGCTGGAGTCCGGCGTCGAGATGGTGCACGTGTTCTGTTCGACCAGCGACGTCCAACTGCAGGATTCGATGCACGCCAGCCGCGAGGAGGCGCTGGAGCGGTCCGTCGAGGCCGTCGAGCGCGTCCGCGAGGCCGGCGCGACCTGCATGTTCTCGCCGATGGACGCCACGCGCACCGACGAATCGTACCTGGTAGACATCATCGAGGCCGTCTCCGACGCGGGGACGGACTGGATAAACATCCCAGACACCTGCGGGGTGGCGACGCCGCGACGGTTCTACGACATGGTCGCGTCCGTCGTCGAACACACGGACGCCCGCGTGGACGTCCACACCCACGACGACTTCGGGCTGGCGGCCGCCAACGCCCTGTCGGGCTACGAGGCCGGCGCCGCCCAGTCGCAGGTGTCGGTCAACGGCATCGGCGAACGCGCCGGCAACGCCGCCTACGAGGAGGTGGTGATGGCGCTGGAGTCGCTCTACGACGTGGACACGGGCATCAGAACCGACCGCATCACGGAGCTGGCCCGAATCATCGAGGCCAAGAGCGACATCGCGGTGCCGGCGAACAAGCCCATCGTGGGCGACAACGCGTTCTCCCACGAGTCGGGCATCCACGCCGCCGGCGTCATCGAGAACGCCGACACCTTCGAGCCCGGCGTCATGACGCCGGAGATGGTCGGCGCGAGCCGCGAACTGGTGCTCGGGAAGCACACCGGCACCCACTCCGTCCGCGAGCGGCTGGTGGACGCCGGCTTCGAGCCGACCGACGCCGAGGTCCGGGAGGTGACCCGGATGGTCAAGGAGACCGGCGCGCGCGACGAGCGGGTCACCTTCGAGCGGCTGAAGGAGTTCGCCCGCGACGTGGGCGTCCGGCGCGAGGAGGTTCGCGTCTGAGATGCCCGCCCCCGACGGCGCTCGCCCGCCACAGCGGCGGGTGAACGGCCCCCGGCCAGGCGCGGGCAACGCTTGCGGAACGGGGAACGTTTATAACCGTCCGTCGTCCTACAAACGACGTGATGACGGTCGCGAACGCCGGACGGAGCACGCTCCCGCTCGCGCCCAGCGTCGCGACCACTATCGTAGGGGCCGTATAGCCCCTACACCACCTTCCTCCTCGCCGCAGTTCGCACCGACTTTCGACCGTTCCACCCACAGGACCATGTACGTACGAGACACCAATCGACGGTATCGCACGGCCGGTGAGTCGCCATGAGCGGCGAGCCGAAACAGGCGCCCCAGGAGGCCGACGCGGCCGACGCGGGGCCGACGGAGGTCGAGACGGGGGCGGACGCAGTCGTTCGCTCGCTGGAAAACGCTGGCGTCGAACACATCTTCGGCGTCCAGGGCGGAGCCATCATGCCAGTCTACGACGCCCTGTACAGCTCCGAGATGGAGCACATCACGATGGCCCACGAACAGGGCGCGGCCCACGCCGCCGACGCCTACGGCATCGTCACCGGCGACCCCGGCGTCTGCATGGCCACCTCGGGCCCGGGCGCGACCAACCTCGTGACCGGGCTCGCGGACGCCAGCATGGACTCGGACCCGGTGGTCGCGCTGACGGGCCAGGTACCGACGGCGTTCGTCGGCAACGACGCCTTCCAGGAGACCGACACCATCGGCGTCACCAAGCCCGTCACCAAGCACAACATCTTCGCCGACGACTCGGACGGCGTCGGCGACGACGTCGGCACCGCCTGGGCGCTGGCCAACGAGGGCCGGCAGGGGCCGACGCTCGTGGACCTGCCCAAGGACGTCACCCAGGGCGGGACCGACCGCCAGCCCGGCGAGCCCCAGACCCCCGACACGTACAACCCGCCCGTCGAGGCCGAGGAGGTGATGGTCGAGGCTGCCGCCGAGGCGCTGGCCGAAGCGGGTAGGCCAGTCATCCTCTCGGGCGGGGGTGTTATCAAGGGCGAGGCCTGCGATGAACTCCGGCAGTTCGCCCGCGAGTACGAGATCCCGGTCATCACGACCATGCCGGGGACGGGCTCGTTCCCCGAGGACGACCCCCTCTCGATGGGCATCGCCGGCATGCACGGCACCGGCTACGCGAACCTGGCGGTGTCGAACACGGACCTGCTGGTCGGCGTGGGGACCCGGTTCGACGACCGGCTGACCGGCGACATCGAGACGTTCGCGCCCGACGCTGCGGTCGTCCACATCGACAT
>PXQM01000153.1 GCA_003021325.1 Halobacteriales archaeon QH_10_70_21 | reverse complement strand
CGACCAGGCGCCGACCTGGTCCGAGCGGAAACAGCGCACCCAGGGGCTGTCGCGGCTCACCTACGAGTACTTCGAGCGCTCCCGCCGGGAGGACGAGGACCTCCGGCGGGCCTCCGACTACGTCGAGCGGGACGTGCTGGCGTTCCCGACCTGGCCCCACGAGATGATACGGAACCTCGCCATCACCTCGTTCTTCGTCGGGATAATGTTCTTCATCTCGGCGGCGGTCCCGCCGCACCTGCCGGGGCCGGCCAACGCCAACTCGACGCCGGCGGTCATCCTGCCGGACTGGTACCTCTACTGGTCGTTCGGTCTGCTGAAGCTGACGCCGCTGAACCCCGAGCTGTCGCTCCTGGGCGGCGAGAAGCTGGTCAGCGACCGCGTCTACGGCGTCGTCGCCAACCTCGTCGTGGTCGGTATCATCGCTACCGTTCCCTTCCTCAACAAGGGCAGCGCGCGCCGGCCCGTCGAGGAGCCCTTCTGGGCGTCCATCGGCGTCGGCGGCGTCGCGCTGGTGGCGGTGTTCCTCAGCTACGCGGTGCTGAAGACGATGCGCGAGGGGTACATGTTCGAGCTCAATCGCCGGTACTACCGGCTGCGCCCGCCGAAGTAACCCGCTTTCGGCAGTTTTACTCCCGCCGCCGCTCTTGTACCGACAATGACCGACGAAGCCAGCGAGGAGCCGCTGGAGCAGGCCGAGAGAGAGGACGGCCGCGACGAGGGGGGTCCGGGCGGCCGCGACGTCGTCGTTCCGCTGCGGATGTACAAGACGGTCACCGTCTTCTCGACGCTCATCGCCATCGCCTCCATCCTCGCCGGCTTCGTCCTCCTGGACCGCGGCACCCAGCGGGCGACCGCCAGTCCGGAGGAGGTGAGCCTCCCGCTCGTGGCGCTGGCGCTGGCGCTCATCGTCGGCGGCAGCGCCGTCTACGCCTTCTCGACCCGGTTCCGGACCGAGGGAATGGGAAAGCCTAAAGACGACACCGACGAAGGTTCGAACAATGGCTGACGAGTTCGCCAAGGGCTTCGCGATACTCACCGGCGGCGGGATGGTGTGGATGGCCGTCTCGTCGTGGCTGACGACCGAGAGCTTCCAGGGGACCCAGCTCATCGCACCGCCGCCCGAGGACCCCGGGACCTACGCCCAGCTGGCACTGCTCCTCCGGGACATCACCACCTGGTTCATCATCTTCGGGGTGTTCGCCTTCTGGATCGCCATCCCGGCCGCCCGGGAGATACGGGCGTACCTCGAAGAGGACGCCGAGAGCGCCTGACTGCGGACCCCCGGTCGACTCCCGCTCGCGAGACGAATCGACGCTGGACGCGGCGGGACTCGGAAGAACTAGTGACGAGAGAAGACGACGGAGGCGACGCCGGTCGACGGTTCTCAGACCACGGCGCTCCAGAGCGGCTCGACGAGGAAGAACAGCGCCTGGTAGGCGATGTACATGAGCGCGACCGCGGAGGCGCCGATGGCGCCCCAGGGTCGTTCGACCTCCCAGCCCTGTCTGGCCTCGACCTTCCGTGATTCGAACTCGAAGAAGTCCGTCAGGAAGAGGCCGACGACCAGAAGCGAGACGATGAGCCCCGCGTGGCGCTCGACGGTGAGGTAGTAGAAGCCACCGACGACCAGGAGGAAGTTCGTCGCGACGCGGAGCGGATGGCGGCTGATGGCGTCGGCTCCCGCCTCGGCCTGCGCGGCGATGCGGTTGTACTCGATGCCCCGACCGACCATGTTGAGGACGATGAGGCCGAGCATCACGTAGCCGATCACCGGCGCCAGGAGGGTGTCGACCGGGCCGAACAGCGTCACCGATGGGTCCATATTGGTTCGTCTACGCGGCGAGCATTAATGTGTTTCCAAATCGGGGGCTCGCCGCCGGGTCAGGAGATGAAAAGGCCAGAAGCGTTTTCGTCGGTCGGCCGATGACACTCCGCATGAGCGGGGGCAACCGCTGGCCGGGGTCGAAAGACGGGGTACTCAACGTGCCCGCCTGGGTCGTCAGCGGCATCGGCCTCGTTCTCGCCGGCCTGTCGCTGTGGTACCTCATCGTCGTCCGGGCCTACCACGTCACCGGCGGCCTGCTGGACCCGACGCCCGTCGTCGTTCTCGAGGTAATCGAGATATCGCTGCTCGGCGGGTTCTCGTTCGTGCTGGTCTACGCCGGCTACTGGCTCGCCAGCTCGCAGTTCGACCGGCGCCGGGTCTGGTGGGCCGGCCTGTGGACGCTCATCGGCCTGACGGGCATCCTCGCCATCGTCGTCCTCGTGAACTCGATGCAGCTCGTCCAGGGGGGGACCCTCTCGGAGCCGACGTTCATCCGGACGATACTGCTGGCAGCCGGCGGCGGCGCCATCGCCGGCCTGCTCATCGGCATCTCGACGGTCAGGGAGACCGTCGAGGCCAGGCGCGCCGAACGGCAGCGGGACGCCCTCCTCTTCGTCAACGAGCTGCTCCGGCACAACGTCCTCAACGGGATGCAGGTCATCAAGGGCAACTCGGAGCTGCTCGAGGACCACGTCGACGACGAGGGCCGGCCGCTGCTGGAGACCACCGACGAGCGCGCCGAGAGCATCGTCGAGCTCGTCCAGAACGTCCGTGTGCTGGTCGACTCCGTCTCCAGGGAGATGTCGCTCCGCGCGGTCGACCTCGAGACGACGGTCGGGCGGGCGGTTTCGGAGGCCGACGGGGCCTACCCCGGCGCCGAGTTCGAGACCGAGGTGCCGGACGGCCTCGAGGTCAGGGCCGACGACCTACTGGGAGCGGTGCTCGGGAACCTGCTGTCGAACGCCGTCGACCACAACGACGCCGAGACGCCGTGCGTCGTCGTCGACGCCGAGCGGAACGGCGACGCCGCCGTCGTCCACGTCTCGGACAACGGCCCCGGAATCCCCGAGCCCGAGCGCGAGGCGTGCTTCGAGCCGGGACAGCAGGACGAATCGAGCGTCGGCCAGGGGCTCGGCCTGTACCTGGTGCGGACGCTGGTCGACCGCTACGGCGGCGAGGTTCGCATCGACGACAATGAGCCGCGCGGCACGACCGTCACGGTCGAGCTCCAGTGTGCCGACGGCTGACTCGTAGGGGCCGCCGTGACCCGGGGACGGCGAGCGGATACGACGGCCCGTATCAGACCTCGCGCTGGACGACGAAGTCGGCGAAGCCGGCTAGCTTGGCGGCGGGCTCCGGCTCCAGGTCGAGCCCCTCGAGGTGGCCCTTCGCGCTCGTGGCGAGCTCCTCGGCGACCCCGCGGGCGTACTCGACGCTGCCGGCCGTCTCCAGGATGTCGATCGCCTCCCGGACCTCGTCGTCGGTGTTCTCCTCGGCCCACAGCAGCTCCTCGAGCCGGGCGACGGCGGACGGCTCGGCGTGCTCGGCGGCGTGGATGACCATCAGCGTCTTCTTGCCCTCCCGGACGTCGTTGCCGGCGCCCTTGCCGAACTCGCCGCCCGCCACCATGGCGTGCTCGACGTCGAGGACGTCGTCGGCGATCTGGAAGGCGACGGTCTTGCAGGCGCACATCTCCAGGTACTCGGCCTCCGAGACGCGGCCCTCCTTGTCGTTGTGCCAGCGGATGTCCATTCCCTGGCCGAGGTGCGTCCGGTTGAGTTCGTGGGTCAGCATCTCGTAGGCGGCGAGCCGCCGCTCGGCCGGCAGGTCGCCGGGGTCGCGGGCGAGCACCTTCAGCGGGAGGAAGTACATCGCGTTACCGGCGTTGAGGGCGACGTCGGTGCCGTGGACGTGGTGGAGCGCGGGGCTGCCGCGCCGGTGGGTCGCCCCGTCCTCGACGTCGTCGACGATGATGGTCCCGTTGTGGAGCACCTCCGGAATCGTCGCGTACTCGAGGTACGTCTCGGGGGCCTCGCCGAAGGCGTCGACCAGGAGCAGAAAGAGGACCGCCCGCCAGCGCTTGCCGCCGCGGTCCAGGAGGTCCCAGATGGGGTCGGCGAGCGCCTGCTGGACGGCGGTCGGGTCGTACGCGTACGTCGCCTCGCCGAACAGCTCCGTGAGATAGGCCTCGTCGACCGTCCGCGGGAGCAGCGACTCGATGGTCTCGTCGACCACCGGCCGCCACTCATCGAGTACGCTGTGCATGTGTCGGCCGTCGCGGTGCGCGGGTAAAAACCCTCCCGTGGGCGGTGCGAATCCGGGGGCGCCGCCCGGGCGACGACGGGGGACTTTTCAGCCCCCCGTCCGTTCCTCCGCACGATGAGCGGAGAGCACGTCGGCGTCGTCGGTGACCGGTCGCTCGCGTCGGCCGTCGAGGCCG
>PXQM01000152.1:9661-11516 GCA_003021325.1 Halobacteriales archaeon QH_10_70_21 | reverse complement strand
GGCCGCGACGGCGGTCGACAGCCCGCAGGCGACCGAGAGGCTCCCGAGGGTCGCTAGCCCGCCGAGGACCCGCCCGACGGCCGTCGTCCAGACGAGTCCGAGCACCAGCCCGCCCGCCCAGCCGTACCCCTGGTAGGCGTTGAGGCTCGCCAGCCGGCCGGCCCACTCGGACTCGTTGCTGCCGGCGACGGCCAGCAGGTTCAGTGCCGGCCCTGCGGCGGCGAATGCGAGCCACAGGACGGCGTTGACGGCGAGCACCGCCGGAATCGCCCGGCGGACCGGCAGGACGAGGAGCGCCAGCGCCGCCACGGCCAGCGGTCCGACGACGAAGACCCGGCGCCTGCCCGTCCGTCGGCAATGCGGCCGGCGACCAGCGCCCCGGGGACCCCGGCGAACGCAGCCAGCGCCGCCAGCGCGCCGAGCGCGAGCGCGTCACCGCCCAGCGCGACGACGTACAGCGGGACGAGCAGCGACGCGCCGCCGAAGGCCACGGAGCCGACTCCCCACGCGCGGAGCCAGGTCATCGTCTGCGAGAGCGGGGCCAGGCACAAGGAGTTTTTTCTCCGGGCGCCGTGTCGCCGGTATGGACCCGGAGCTGCTCGTCGCCGGTGAGTGTCTCGTCGACTTCATCCCCGACAGTCCCGGCGCGCTGTCGACGGTCGAGCGGTTCGAGCGCCGGGCGGGCGGCGCGCCGGCCAACGTGGCCGTCCGGCTCGCCGGCCTCGACGCGACGCCGTACCTGTGGACGCGGCTGGGGTCGGGCCCCTTCGGCGACCACCTCGCGGCGACGCTCGAGGCCCACGGCATCCCGGACCGCTTCGTCGTTCGCGACGACGACGCCAAGACCAGTCTCGCCTTCGTCGCCCACGACGAGTCTGCCGACCGCCAGTTCTCCTTCTACCGCGAGGCGACGGCCGACACCCGCTTCCAGCCGGGGACGGTGCCCGACGCGGTCCTCTCGTCGCTCTCGTGGGTCGCCTTCGGCGGGGTCGCGCTGTCGACCGAGCCCGCACGGACCGCGATGGTCGACCTCGCCGAGCGGGCGCGGGAACGGGGCTGTACGACGTTCTTCGACCCGAACGCCCGGCCGGAGCTGTGGGACGGCGGCTTCGCCGACGCGGTCGAGACGGCGTTCTCGCTGGCCGACGTCGTCAAGGCCACCCCGGAGGACCTCGCGGCGGCCGGCATCGAGGGCGAGCCCGGGGCGCTGCTCGAGTCGGTCCTGTCGATGGGGCCCCACACCGGCCTGCTGACGCTCGGCGAGGCGGGCGCCCGCGCCCGCGCCACTGCCGAGGCGCCGTGGGGCCCGGCCGAGACCGCCCACGACGGCTTCGACGTCGATGTCGTCGACACGACGGGGGCGGGCGACGGCTTCACCGCCGGCGCGCTGTGTGCGCTCTCGGAGGGCGAGTCCCTGGACGAGGCGGTCGCCTTCGCCAGCGCCGTCGCGGCGGCGGCGACGACCCGCGAGGGTGCGATGAGCGCGGCCGTCGACCGCGAGCGGGTCCGGGCCATCCGCGACGGGTAGCCCGTAGCGCCGGCGTTCGGGTGCCGTCGTCCGCCGTGACGGTCCCTCGGCTGGCGCTGCCGAACTCCGCCCCCGGGCGCTACCCGACCGCGCCAGTACCGTTCAGACCCCGAGGACGTCCGGCCGTTCGAACGTCTCGTCGTGGCCGACGGCATCGACGGTCACCGTCGGTTGGTCGCCGCTCGTCAGGTGCTCGTAGCCCGACGCCTCGACCAGGACGGTGTCCTCGCTCTTGGCGCCGGCGACGGTCGGGTTCCAGGCGTAGCCCATCGGCAGCCGGACCGGTTCCGACGAACCGGGGGTCGCGATCCACTCCCGGCCGGCGAA
>PXQM01000152.1:0-9395 GCA_003021325.1 Halobacteriales archaeon QH_10_70_21 | reverse complement strand
GGCTCCAGGCCTGGCACGTCGAAGTCGGCGGCGGCCGGCTGCGGGCTCCGGTCTTCGACCGCCGCCGCCAGCGACCCGCCGTGCCACTCGTAGGCCTCGACCTCGACGCCCGCCGGGAGCTGTTCGTCCGCGAGCCGTCCCGCCTCGATGTCGTCGGTCACGACACGGACGTCGTCGCCGTCGTAGCCGGCGGCCGCGACGCCGACGTCGGCCGTCCGGTCCACGACGTTGTCGCCGCCGAGCAGCCACGCGAAGTTGGCCGGCCGTGCGAACCAGACCGCCGACAGCGACCGCTCCTCGAGGAGCTCCTCGAGCCGGTCCCGTCTCCCCGACGGGAGCGGTTCGGAATCCTTCATAGATATTTATTCTAAGGTGAGTAAACTTATTAACATTGGCGGAACAACGAAGGGGTATGGCCGTACGACCAGCACAGAAACGAGAACAGCTGCACATCGGGGGCGACTGGCGGACGCCCGACGACTACATCGAGGTGACCGACCTGGCGGAGGGCGGGGAGTTCGCCCGCGTGGCGGCGGCGACGCCGAGCGACGCCGCCGACGCCTTGGAGGCCGCGAAGCGAGCCGAACCGGCCCTCCGGCAGATGACCGTCGTCGAGCGAACGGAGTGGCTCGAGGGCATCGCCGACGGCATCGAGTCCCGTGCCGACGAGCTCGCGGAGATCATCGTCCGCGAGGCCGGCAAGCCAATCTCGAGCGCCCGCGGCGAGGTCGAGGCCGCCGCCGAGCGGTTCCGCCGCGCCGTCGAGGAGGCCCGGTCGTTGCAGGGCGACTACGTCGAGGGGACGACCGAGGGCCACGAGGGGTGGCGGGCAATCGTCCGCAAGGAGCCCGTCGGGACCGTCCTCTGTATCGCGCCGTACAACTACCCGCTGTCGACGACGGCGCTGCAGGTCGCGCCGGCGCTGGCGGCCGGCAACGCCGTGGTGATGAAGCCGGCGACGAAGACGCCGGTCAGCGGCGCGACGCTGGCGGAGATAATCGTCGACGCGGCGCCGGATGTCCCGGACGGCGCCTTCAGCTTCGTTCCCGGCCGGGCGAGCGACATCGGCGACGCCCTGGCGGGCGACGACCGCGTCAACGCCATCGCGATGACGGGTTCGTCGAACGCCGGCAAGCACGTCGCCTCCGTCAGCGGAATGGTCGAGCTCCACATGGAGCTGGGCGGCAACGCGCCGGCCGTCGTCTTCCCGGACGCCGACCTGGACGCGGTCACCGGCGACTGCGCGAAGGGGTCGTTCAAGTACGCCGGCCAGCGCTGCTCGGCCGTCTCGCGTATCCTCGCCCACGAGTCGGTCCACGACGAGGTGGTCGACCGCCTCGAGGACGAGATGGACGCCTGGAACGCCGGCGACCTCTTCGACCCGGACACGAAGCTCGGGCCGCTCATCTCCGAGGCGCAGGCCGACTGGGTCGAGGAGCTGGTCGAGGACGCCACCGACCGGGGCGCCGAACTCGTCCGCGGCGGCGAGCGCGACGGCCGGTTCTTCGAGCCGACGCTGCTCGCGGACGTGCCCCACGGCGCCCGCATCGTCCACGAGGAGCAGTTCGGGCCGGTCGCGGTCGTCACGAGCTTCGGCGACGAGGCGGAGGCGCTGGAGACCGCCAACAGCGGCGACCTCGGGCTGGACGCGGCGGTGTTCACGAGCGATTACGACCGCGCGCTCCGGGTGGCCGACCGCCTCGAGGCCGGCGGCGTCCGCATCAACGGGGCGCCGAGCCACGGCCTCGGTGACATCCCCTTCGGCGGGGTGAAGGACTCCGGCATCGGCCGCGAGGGCATCGGTTACACCATCGAAGGCTTCGTAGAAGAGAAGAGTATCATCCTCTGACATGCGCCGGGCCAAGATCGTCTGCACGCTCGGGCCGGCGTCCGACGACCGCCAGACCATCCGCGAGCTGGTCGATGCGGGGATGTCGGTCGCCCGGCTGAACGCCAGCCACGGCACGACGGCGGGTCGAGCGGACCTCGTCGACCGCGTGCGTGCGGTCGACAAGGCCGCCGACACCCCCGTCGCGGCGATGGTCGACATCTCCGGGCCGGAGGTGCGGACTGCGCCGCTGTCGGAGCCGGTCGAGCTGAGCGCCGGCCAGGAGCTCCGGCTCGTCGAGGGGGACGTCGTCGACGAGGGCGTCCTCGGCGTCTCGACCTCGCTGGCCGGCATCGAGCCCGGCGACCGGGTGCTCTTCGACGACGGCCGCATCGGGACGACCGTCCGGTCGGTCGACGGCGACGCCGTCGTCGTCCACGTCGAGTCGGGGGGCCAACTCGGGAGCCGCAAGGGGGTCAACGTCCCCGGCGTCGACCTGGGGCTGGACCCCGTCACCGACGCCGACCGCGAGGAGCTCCGGATGGCAGCCGAGAAGGACGCCGACTTCGTCGCCGCGAGCTTCGTCGGGTCCGCCGAGGACGTCTACGCGGTCAACGAGACGCTGGAGTCGTTCGGCGCCGACATCCCCGTCGTCGCCAAGATCGAGCGGGCCGACGCCGTCGAGAACCTCGACGACATCATCGCGGCCGCCGACGGCGTGATGGTCGCCCGCGGCGACCTGGGCGTGGAGTGCCCCCTCGAGCAGGTGCCGCTCATCCAGAAGCGCATCATCCGGAAGGCGGTGGCCGGCGGCATCCCGGTCATCACGGCCACGGAGATGCTCGACTCGATGGTCCACGAGCGGCGCCCGACCCGCGCGGAGGCCTCCGACGTCGCCAACGCGGTGCTCGACGGCACCGACGCCGTGATGCTCTCCGGCGAGACGGCCGTCGGCGACCACCCGGTCCGGGTCGTCGAGACGATGGCCCGCATCATCCGCGACGTCGAGGCCAGCGAGGAGTACGCCGAGTCCCGCGAGCAGCGCGTCCCGCCGGCCGGCGACACCCGGACGGACGCCCTGGCCCGCTCGGCGCGCTACCTCGCCCGCGACGTCGGCGCCACCGCCGTCGTCGCCGTCACCGAGTCCGGCTACACCGCCGGCAAGGTGGCCAAGTACCGCCCCTCGGTCCCGGTGATGGCCGCGACGCCGAACGAGGGCGTCCGCCGCCGGCTCGCGCTCCGGTGGGGCGTGATGCCGCGCCACCTCCCGTTCATCGAGGGGGGGGCGGCCGAACTCATCGAGCGGGCCGCCACCGAGAGCGTCGCGGCCGGCGTCGCCGACAGCGGCGACACCGTCGCCGTCCTGGCCGGCATGATGACCGACCTCGAGGGGGCGAACACGACGAACACGCTGAAGGTCCACCTGGCCGCGGAGGCGCTCGCCAGCGGCCGCGGCGTCAGCGGCGGCCGTGCGGCCGGCCCGGTCTGTATCGTCCCCGACGGCGACCTCGCGGACTGCCCGGACGGCGCGGTCGTCGTCCTGCCGGAGCCGTTCGACGGCGAGTTCACGGGCGACACCGACGCCATCGCCGCCATCGTCTCGCCCGACCGCGGGATGACCAGCCTCCCGGCGGTCATCGCCCGGGAGCTCGGCGTCCCGATGGTCGGCGACGCCACGCTCGACGCCGAACCGGGCACCGTCGTCACCGTCGACGGCGACCGCGGCGTCGTCTACGAGTCCGACATCACCGGCCGGTGACCCGAGGCGCGGATTCGGCGTTCGCGGGATTCAATATTTTCGAGCCGTTTGGTAGGATGTGATACCCCTCGAACTCGCGTTCCGCGTCGGGGTGGCGGTCTTCGTCATCCTCGCGCCGACCGCCATGTTCCTCGGGCTCTGGCGGCTGCTGATGCGGATGCGGAACGGCGAACTCGTCGAGCGCGTCATGCAGGACGACCGCGTCGCCGACGAGTGGTCGACCGGCGAGTTCGCACAGCCGACCGTCCTCGACGTGCTGCAGCCGACCGGCGCCTCGGGCGGACAGTGTCCCCACTGCGGCGCCACGAACCCCGAGGAGGCCGCCTACTGTGCGGACTGTCTCGGGCGGCTGTGACCAGGGTCGACCGTCCCGTCGCACTGCGGTCGGCCGTCGTCCGACTCCGCTACGGTTTTTACTCGGTGGTGAATACCACGGCCCATGGTCGATTCGTCGACGAGTGTCGGAGTGGTCCACGACGGGACACTCTCGAGCGAGCAGGCGGCCGCCCTCGAGTGGCTCCGCGGGACGGCCGTCGCCGCCGACACGGTCCGGTTCGGGGACCTCTCCCCGGCCGGCGACGGGTACGACGTCCTGTGGTGGCATCGGAACGCGCCGCTCGAGGACCCCTCTCCGCTCGCGGCGCACGCGGCGGCCGTCGAGTCGCACCTCTCGGCCGGCGGCGGCCTGCTCCTGTCCCTGCGGGCGATGGCCGCCGTCGACGACCTCGAGACCGAGACGGTGCCGCCGGACGCCGTCGGCACCGAGGGCGTCACCGAGCCCTCGGGCGTGCTCTGGCGGCGGCTCTACGACGACCACCCCGCAATCGAGGCCTTCGACGGACTCCGGGTCGGCCTCTGTGACCGCGGGGCGGTCGGCTTCGCGCGCTACGAGAGCGTCCTGCCGTCCCGCGGCGAGGTGCTGGCATCGACCGTCCGGGCTGACCACGACGTCCCCCACGAGATGACGGTGGTCGGCTGGGACGCCGACCCCGGCTCCGTGATGGGCGTCGGTGCGCCGCTGGCGTTCGACGAACCGGTCGCGGCGCCGGTCGCCGCCTCGCGGGACCGGTTCGCGGCCGGCTGTCTGTCGGCGCTGGCGGGCGACACCCGCCAGCCCAGCCGGCCGAAGGACGCCGCCGGGATGGCCGCGATGCGCCGGACGCTCGGCGACAGCGGCCGCCCCGACTACCACTTCACCGCGCCCGCGAACTGGCTGAACGACCCCAACGGCCTCATCAGGTGGAACGGCCGCTACCACGTCTTCTACCAGTACAACCCGGCCGGCCCGTTCCACAACTCCATCCACTGGGGCCACGCCACGAGCGAGGACCTGGTCCACTGGCGCGACGAACCGGTCGCGCTGTCGCCGTCGCCGGACGGTCCCGACCGGGACGGCTGCTGGTCGGGGTGTGCGGTCGACGACGACGGCACGCCCCGGCTGCTGTACACCGGCGGCGACGGCCGCACGCAGCTGCCGTGTCTGGCGACCGGCGCGGACGACGACCTCAGCAGGTGGGAGAAACACCGCGACAACCCGGTCATCGAGCGGCCGCCTGCCGACCTCGACGTCCTGGAGACCGAACACTGGGAGGCGGAGTTCCGCGACCACTGCGTCTGGCGCGAGCAGGGTCGCTGGCACCAGATAATCGGTACCGGGCTCGCCGACCGGGGCGGTGCGGCGCTGCTGTACACCGCCGACGACCTCCGGGAGTGGCGCTACGAGGGACCGCTGCTCGTCGGCGAGGACTCCGCCGACGGCCCCGTCTGGGAGTGTCCCGAACTGCTGACCCTCGCCGAGAAGCGCCTGCTGCACGTCTCCAACTACGAGGACGTCATCTACTTCCTGGGCGAGCTGCGCGACGGCCGCTTCGAGGTCGACCGGCAGGGCGTCCTCGACCACGGCGACTTCTACGCCCCCCAGTCGCTGTGGGACGGCGACCGGTATCTCACGTTCGGCTGGCTGCCCGAGGCTCGCGACCTCGACGCCCAGTGGGACGCCGGCTGGTCCGGCGCCCTGTCGCTGCCGCGGGTACTCACGGTCGGGCCCGACGGCGACGTCCGCCAGCGCCCCGCCGAGGAGGTCCGGACCCTGCGCGCCGAGCGGCTCCTCGAGGACGCCACCCGGTCGCTGTCGGCCGGCGACCGCCGCTCGCTCGACGTCGCCGGACGGACGCTGGAGCTCGACCTCGAGGTTGCCCTCGACGACGCGACGGCGTTCGAGCTGTCGGTCCTCGAGTCACCCGACCGGGCCGAGCGGACCGTCGTTCGCTACCGGAACGACGGCGAGCTGGTCGTCGACCGGACGGCCGCCAGCGACGACGGGCGGGTGACGGCCGACACACAGCGGATGGCGGTTCCGCCCTACGAGGAGCCGCTGTCGCTGCGCTGCTTTCTCGACGGCTCCGTCCTCGAGCTGTACGCCAACGAGCGCCACTGTCTCACGAGCCGGGTGTACCCGACGCGCGGGGACAGCACCGGCGTCTCGATGGCCGCCGATTCGGGCCGGGCGACCGTCGAGTCGCTGTCGGCGTGGCAACTCGAGAACGGCTACTAGCGCTCCGGCGGTCCCGTCCGGGAGGGTTCGACGTGGTAGCCGCCCTCCGCGACCCGTCCCGGCGCCCGGTCCTCCAGAGCCGGGTCCACCGGGTCCCACCCCCGCCAGGGGGCGTTCGGAAGCGGCTCGCCGGGCAGGGGCACGTGCCAGTGGCCGAGCGTCCCGACGACCTCGGTCCGGTCGCCGTCGACCCGCAGCCGGGTCGTCGGCGCGAGCGTGCCGCCGAACCGCCGCATCTGCTCGGCGGTCGAAAGCTCCGCGATCTCGTCGAGCGACTCGCCGTCGAAGTCGAAGTAGTTGAAGAAGCCCTGGACGAGCACCTCGTCGCGGTGCGGGAACGCCATCCAGGAGTACGCCTGGAACGGCGCGGTCGCCGGGTTCGTCAGCACCAGTCCCGAGCCGTTCAGCGGGCGGTAGTCGCCGTCGAACGAGTCGGCGACGAAGCCGTAGAGCCCGTCGTACCCCTCGATGCCCGGCGCGAAGGTGTGGGTGTGGCTCGAGACGAACAGGTAGTAGCGGCCGTCCGCGTGGACGACGTGGGGGCGCTCGAGCTCCTGGTTGACGCAGACGGCGTCGACGAGCGGGGGCCCCAGCTCCCACTCGAGTGGGTCGCCCGACGGCGAGACGGCGACGCCGACGCAGCCGTTGAACGTCTGGGCCTCGGCGTCGCCGTCGCAGGCGTCGCTGCCCTCCGGCACCGGCGTGTTCGCCTCGAACAGGAGGTGGGTCCGCCCGGTCGCCGGGTCCTCGAAGAACCAGGGGTCGCGGAACGTGTATATCATCCCGCGGGACTGCGCTTCGGTCTCGTACCAGGTGCCGTCGGGTTCGAACAGCACCTCGTGGGTCCACGAGCCCTCGACGTCCAGCCCGTCGGCACCCCCGACCAGCCGCCCGCCGTGGGCGACGGCCGGCCGCTGTGTGTAGGTGAGCTCGGCCGCGTCGCCGTCGCCGGCGGCCGTGTAGTAGACGTAGACGTCGCCGCCGTCGTACAGCGCCGAGCCGGCCCACTGTCGCTGGCCGAGCGCCCCGTCGCCGAAGACCGGACCGCCGTCCTGCCACGACCGGCCGTCCCGGGAGTAGAAGTAGCGTATCTCGGCGACGTCGTGGCGCTTGCCGGGGAGCAACCCGGACGGCGCCGTCAGCGAGAAGGCGACCCGGTAGCCGTCGACCTCCGCGATTCGGCCCTGCCGGGTCCGGAGGAGCCACGTGTCCCAGACGTGGACCTCGCTGGCCGGGTCCACGTCCGGCGGTTCGATGACCGGGGCGACGTTGTCGACGGTCCGCCGGATGGTGGCTGCCTGCGCCTCCGTCCACGGGGCGGGCTCCGCCCCGCCCCTCTCTTCGTCGACCATGGCTCCTGTTTACTCTACCGCGAATAAAACCCTTTAGCCTCTCTCCGGTCCCGAGCGACGCCGGTCGGCGCCGGCCGGGGGAGACGGTCGCCCCTCTCGCCGTCCTGCACCGGTCCGCTACGGTCCGGAGGCGCACCCGCTCTTGTCGGAATCGGAGGTAACACCTACCTCTGGTGCCAGCGTCGACTCGACGCTTCCGTTCCTCCGGGCGTGGCGCGGCGCCGCGGCCCTGGTCATTCGCGAATCGGGATGAACGTATTTAACAACAGGTGTGATAATAATTCACTATGTGTTCCGTACACGCGGCGACTGACAGTTCGGTACCGCCCCGCTCTCGGCTGCGGAGCGCGTGTACCCCGCAGGGATGTCCGCGGAGGTGTCGGCGGTGAAGCGGGCGGAGCTGGTCGAGGTGCTCCGGGACGCCGGTCTGTCGCCGTACCAGGCCGACGCCTACGTGACGACCCTCGAGTTCGGAGCGGCGCCGGTGACCGACATCGCGGAGGTCAGCGACGTGCCCGACCCGCGCATCTACGACGTGCTCCGGGACCTCGACGAGGAGGGGTACATCGAGCTGTACGAACAGGAGTCGCTGCACGCCCGCGCGTACAGCTTCGAGACGGTGACCGAGGACCTGGAAACGCGCGCCTCCCGGTTCCGCGAGGCTGCCGAGGAGATAGAGCGCCGCTGGGAGCAGCCGGCGATGCAGGAGACGTCGGTCAGCATCGTCGGGCAGTTCGAGACGGTCATCAAGAACGCCGCCGAGTGGATACGGGCCGCCGACGACCGGGTCCAGGTGTCGCTGTGTGCGGACCAGTACGACCGGCTCCAGCCGGCGCTGTCCGAGGCGGTCGACGCGGGGGTCGACGTCTATCTCTCGGTCCACGCCAACGAGCGGTTCTTCGAGCGGACGGACGTGGCGACCGTCTGCACGGAGGCGCGCAACCGGGAGATTCCGTCGCCGTTCGTCACCATCGTCGACCGGACGCGGTCCTGTTTCGCCCCCCACGAGGGGTCGAGCAACGAGTACGGCGTCCTCGTCGACGACCGGACCCACACCTACGTCTTCCACTGGTTCTTCCTGACGACGCAGTGGGACGTCTGGGACCCGTTCTACGTGGCCGACGACGACGGCGAGTTCCCGACCGACTACGTCGACGTCCGGTACTGCGTCCGCGACATCGCGCCGCTGCTCGACGCGGGGGCGACCGTCAGGGTCCGCGCGTCGGGCATCGACCTCGAGAGCGACGCCAAGCGGACGGTCGAGGGCCGGGTCTCCGAGTTGCTGCTCTCGGATGCGGCCCGCGAGCGGGTGCCGCGCGACATCGCCACCTACGGCGGCCAGGTCGGGCTCGTCATCGAGACCGACGACGGGCCGGTGACCGTCGGCGGCTGGGGCGCGATGGTCGAGGAGCTGGAGGCCCCCCGCGTCACGGTCGTCGCGATAGAGGAGTAGGTGGCCCTACTCGAGGCCGTGGATGACCGCCTGCCCGGAGTCGGTGTCGAAGAGGTGGATCTTGTCGCGGTCGAAGACGACCTCGACGTTCTCGCCCTCTCCGAGGACCTCCTCGGGGCCGACGTTCATCAGGGTCTGGCCCTCGCCGCGGCCCTCGGCGCTGGCCTCGACGTTCTCGTCGGACAGCAGGTAGACGTTCATCTCGTTGCCCATCGGCTCGAGCACGTCGACGATGCGGCCGTAGGTGCCCGTCGGCACGGCCGCCTGCTCGCTGTTCCGCTCGAGGTGGACGTCCTCCGGCCGGACGCCGAGCGTGACCGCCTGGCCCCGCTCGACGCCCTGGTCGGCCGAGTCGAACTCGAGGTCCAGGTACCGCGACTCGAAGCCGTCGGCCGTGATTTCGCCCTCGATGAAGTTCATCGACGGCGAGCCGATGAACCCCGCGACGA
>PXQM01000151.1 GCA_003021325.1 Halobacteriales archaeon QH_10_70_21 | reverse complement strand
CAGGATGACCTCCGGGTCGGCGGCTACGGCACGGGCGATACAGAGCCGCTGTTGCTGGCCGCCCGAGAGGTCAAGTCCCGACGAACCGAGCTGGTCGTTCACCTCGTCCCACAGCGCCGCGTTCTTCAGCGCCTGCTCGACGCGGGCGTCGATATCGCCGAAGCCCCGGACCTTCAGCCCGTAGGCGACGTTCTCGCGGATGCTCTTGGGGAACGGATTGGGCTCCTGGAACACCATGCCGACCCTGCGGCGCAGCGCGACGGGGTCGACGTCGTCGTCGTAGACGTTCTTGCCGCGCAACAGGAGCTCGCCCTCGACGCGGGCGGCGTCGATGAGGTCGTTCATCCGGTTGATGCACCGCAGGAACGTCGACTTTCCGCAGCCGGACGGTCCGATGAGCGCCGTCACCTGCTGTTCGGGTATCCCGAGGGAGACGTCGTCCAGCGCCTGCGTGTCGTCGTACCGGACGTCGATGGCCCGGGCCTCGATGACGGTCCGGCCCGTGCCGGTCCGGGAACGTCCGCCGAGGCCCTCCGTGGGGGACTCGGCGACGGAGTCGGCGTCGGTCTCGGCTGTGTTCTCGAAGCTCATGATGGTTCTCGATGCCCCGTACGGCTCCGGTGGTCCACGGAACGCTCCCCAGTCCTAAATACTGTACTGGTAAAACTATTTATACCTATTTATCTGTTCTCGGTCACCCGGTTCTCCGGAATATATCGGGCTATCGTGCAAACGAGGCCGGCCGTGCGGTTCTTCTCCAGTCTCCTATATATTCCAGTAGAGATTTATAGCGGCAGTAAGTAGCGTCCGTATGGAGACGCGCAAGGTGCAGGTGACCGGCGGGTCGACGTACACCGTCTCGCTGCCGAAGGACTGGGCGACGCGCAACGACATCAGCGGCGGCAGCGTCGTGGAGTTCTATCCCGAGGAGGACTCGCTGCTCCTGACGCCGCGGCAGGACGAGGAGAAGGTCGAGGGGGGCCTCGACATCGGCGGGCTTGAGGGCGACCAACTGACGCGCGCTGTCGTGACGATGTACGTCAGCGGGTTCGACATCATCACCCTCGAGACCTCGCGGGTCAGCGCCGCACAGCGCCGCACGATTCGCGAGACGACCCAGGGGCTCGTCGGTCTGGAGGTCATCGGCGAGACCTCCGAGCGGGTCAGGCTACAGGACCTGCTGGACTCCTCGGAGCTGTCGATGCACAACGCGATCACGCGGATGCGGCTGGTTTCGACGACGATGCTGTCGGACGCCGTCGCGGCGCTGCTCGAGGACGACGAGGACCTCGCGACCGACGTGGTCCAGCGCGACGACGACGTCGACCGGCTGTGGTCGATGGTCTCGCGGGGCTTCCGGTCGGTGCTGCGCGACCCGGGCGCCGCCGCGACGGTCGGGCTCGACCGGGAGACCTGTTTCGACTACCACTCCAGCGCCCGCCAACTCGAGCGCATCGGCGACCACGCGAACAAGATAGCCACCGCGTGACGGGCATCGACGAGCTAGCCCGGTCCGTCGACGAGGAGATCCGGGAGCTGGAACCGCAGGAGGCCCAGCTGCTCGGACTGGTCGTCGACTCGCTGTCCCGGAGCGCCGACTACGGCGGCAACATCGCCGAGACGGCGCTGCAGAAGGCCGCGCCGAAGCCCTGACCGCGGCGACCTCCTTTTTAGTGCGAGCCGTGCGTGGACCGTGTATGCTCACCGAGTTGCGCGACGGGGTCTGGTGGTACGAGTGCACGGGCGTCAACGCCTACCTCGTCGCCGACGGCGACGGCCTCACCGTCGTCGACGCGGGGACGCCGCTCGACGCCGCCCGCGTCGAGGCCGCCGTCGACGCCGCCGGCTTCGACCGCGAGGACGTGACCCGGATCCTCGTGACGCACTACGACCTCGACCACGTCGGTGCCGTCGCGAAGCCCTCCATCGACGCTCCGGTCTACGTGGGCCGGGCCGACGCCGACCTCCTGACGGGGGCCGCCCGCCCCGGCGTCGCCGGCCTGAAGCCGTTCCTCCAGTCCGTTCTCGGGCCGTTTATCCCGGACGTCGACGGGGACCGCGTCCATCCCGTGGCCGACGGTGACGCTATCGGCGGCTTCACCGCCTGCCACACGCCGGGTCACACCCCGGGCCACGTCGCGTACGTCCACGCGGACCGGACGGTCGCGCTGGTGGGCGACCTCGTCGTCGAGCGCGCCGGCGCCCTCCGGGCCTCGCCGTGGTACCTCTCCTACGACGCCGAGCGCGCGAGGAAGAGCGTGGCCGACCTGGACGACCGGGCGCCCGACTTCGAGGCCCTCGGGATGGGCCACGGGACGCCGTTCGAGAGGGGCGGGCGGGGGAAGCTGGCCGCCCTGGCGGACTCGCTATAGCGGCTCAGACGATCTCTTCGGCGACGGCCTCGGGGCCCAGCAAATCGGGGTCGACGATGTGGCCCGCCTGGCCCTTCACGAACTCCGGCACCGAGTCCCGCGTGTAGACGACGACGCGGAGGTCGGGGTTGAGGTCGACCGCGATGGGGACGCTCGTCGCCAGCCCCGCGTCGGTCACCACGAGGACGTCCGCGTCGACGATGCCGGCCTCCTCGAGCGCCGGCCGGTTTGCGGTGCCGGCGGCGTGGCTCACGTCCGCGCCGCTGGCCGCCAGGGCGTCGCCCAGACCGTCGGGGTCGCCGCCGGCGATGACCACGCTACTCATACTCGATGGTGGCCGGCGGTTTGTGCGTCACGTCGTAGACGACGCGCGAGACGTTGTCGCGGGCGCCCGTGATGCGCGACTGGATGCGCTGGAGGGTTTCCCAGTCTATCTCCTGTGCGCGGGCGGTCATGCCGTCGCGGGACTCCACCGAGCGGACGGAGACGACCCAGCCGTGGACCCGGTTGTCCCCCTTGACCCCGGTGGCCTTCCCGAGGACGGCCGCCAGCGCCTGCCAGGGCTCGTACTCGGCGAGTTCCTCCTCGACGACGTGGTTGGCCTCGCGGGCGACCTCGAGTTTCTCCGCTGTCACCGCCCCGAGCACGCGGACGGCGAGGCCGGGGCCCGGGAACGGCATCCGCTCGGAGACGACCGACTCGAGGTCCAGCTCGCGGGCGACCTCCCGGACCTCGTCCTTGTAGAGGTCGGCCATCGGTTCGACGATGCCCTCGAAGTCGACGCGCTCCGGGAGCCCGCCGACGTTGTGGTGGGACTTGATGGTGCCCTCCGACTCGATGCGGTCGGGGTAGATGGTGCCCTGGACGAGGTAGTCGGCGTCGACCTCGCGGGCGACGGACTCGAACTCGCGGATGAACTGCTCGCCGATGACGTGGCGCTTCTCCTCGGGGTCGGTGACGCCCGCGAGGGCGTCGAGGAACCGGTCACGAGCGTCGACGATGCGGAGGCTGTCCATGTAGGCGAACGTCTCCCGCACACCCTCGGTCTCGCCCTTCCGCATCAGACCGGTGTCGACGTAGACGGGGGTCAGCCGATCGCCGACCGCCTCGTAGGCCAGGGCGGCGGCCGTCGAGGAGTCGACGCCGCCCGACAGCGCGATGACGGCGCTGGCGTCTCCGACCGCGTCGCCGATTCCGTCTATCTTCTCGTCGATGAACGCCGCCGGGTCGACCATCAGGCGGTCACCCCGCCGGTGTCGGCCTCGGCGGTCTCGAGTATCGTCTCGACGAAGGCGAGGAACGGCGGCGACGCACGGCCGGGCCGCGAGCGGAACTCGGGGTGGAACTGCGTCCCGAGGAAGAACGGGTGGTCGGGCAGTTCGAGTATCTCCATCCGGTTGCCGGCCCGCCCGGAGAAGACCAGCCCGGCGTCCTCGAGGCGGTCGATGTACTCCGGATTGACCTCGTAGCGGTGCCGGTGTCGCTCGGTACAGGACTCCGCCCCGTAGACGTCGTGTGCGAGCGTCCCCGGCTCGACGTCGGTCTCGTGGGCGCCGAGCCGCATCGTGCCGCCCATGTCCTCGACCTCGTACTGCTCCGGCAGGATGTCGATGACAGGGTGGGGTGTCTCCTCGTCGACCTCCGTCGAGTGGGCCCCCTCCAGCCCGCAGACGTGCCGTGCGATCTCGACGACGGCCATCTGGAAGCCGAGACACAGCCCCAGGAAGGGCACGTCGTTCCGGCGGGCGTACGCGGCGACGTCGATCTTGCCCTTGAGGCCGCGGGCGCCGAACCCGCCCGGGACAATGACCCCGTCGGCGCGACGGAGGCGGTCGGCGTGGGCCTCGTCCATCTCGTCGGCGTCCACCCACAGCACCTCGACGTCGGTGTTCGTCTCGAAGCCGGCGTGTTTCAGCGCCTCGTGGATGGAGATGTAGGCGTCCTCGAGGTCGTACTTGCCGGCCAAAGCGATCTCGACGGTGTCGGTCGTCTCGCCGGTGACGATGTCACGCCACTCGTTCGTCCGGTCGGCATCGGGGACCGCCTCGCCGTCCAGCCCGAGTTCCGACATGACGTACTCGTCGAGGCCCTCCTCTTCGACCATCAGCGGGACGCGGTAGATGTCCTCGACGTCGGGGTTCGAGAAGACGGCCTCGACGGGGACGTCGCAGAACAGCGCGATCTTCTCTCTGGTTTTCGGCTCGAGGCGGTCCTCACAGCGCCCGACCACGACGTCGGGCTGGAGGCCGATGGAGCGGAGTTCCTTGACGGAGTGCTGGGTCGGCTTGGTCTTCTGCTCGCCGGCCTGGGAGTACGGCACCAGCGTGACGTGGGTGAAGAGGATGTCCTCGTCG
>PXQM01000150.1 GCA_003021325.1 Halobacteriales archaeon QH_10_70_21 | reverse complement strand
CATGGCCACGCTAGCCAGGCTCGGCATCCACGACTCCGTCGGTGCAGTGTTCCCGCCGGAGGTACTGCGCGAGGAGCTCGACGACCTCGACCCAGAGGTCGCGGTCGTGTCGAACGACGCCCTCTCGGACTGCGAGGGGCTCGTGACCTTCGCCTACGACGAGGCGTTCCTCGACGCCGGCCTCGGGTGGATTCACTCCGTCCAGTCCGGCGTCGACCGCTTCCCGTTCGACGCGCTGCGGGCCGCCGGGGTCAGCCTGACGAACAGTACCGGCATCCACGGCGACGCCGTCGGCGAGACCGTTACGGGGTACATGCTGGCGTTCGCGCGCCGCCTCCACCGCTACCGCTCGAACCAGGAGCGCCGGGCGTGGTCGCGAGCGGAGTGGGACGAGGCGTACACGTTGAACGGCTCGACGGTCTGCGTCGTCGGCCTCGGGACCCTCGGGCGCGGCGTCGCCACGAGGGCCGACGCCCTCGGGATGGACGTGGTCGGCGTCAGGCGGACGCCCACCCCCGTCGACGGCGTCCGCCGGGTCTACCCGTCGACGGAGCTTCGGACCGCGATCTCGGAGGCGAAGTTCGTGGTCGTCGCCGTCCCGCTGACCGGGGAGACCGAGCGGCTGGTCGGCGCACCCGAGTTCGCGGCCATGCGGGACGACGCCGTCCTCGTGAACGTCGCCCGGGGGCCGGTGGTCGACGAGGAAGCACTGGTGGCGGCGCTCGAGGCCGGCGACATCGGCGGCGCGGCCCTGGACGTCTTCGAGACCGAGCCGCTCCCCGAGACGTCGCCGCTGTGGGGGATGGAGAACGTCGTCGTCACCCCGCACGTCGCCGCGATGGTCGACTCCTACTACCGCCGCATCGCCGCGCTCGTCCGCGAGAGCGCCCGCCGGTACGCGGCCGGGGAGTCGCTGGCGAACGGCGTCGTGTAAACTACCCCACCCTGCTCCCTCGGTGCTCCGTGCCTCGGTCCGTGAGGTCGGGGGTTCCACCTCGAATTTGCCGATACTGACGGCCGTACGTACGGGGTTCTTCGGGACATCCGGCGGCAGCGATTCTGTAACCACCGGCTCGGAGCACCCCCGTTCGAGACAGGTACAGCCGACAGTACGACCGGCCGGCCCCGAACCCCTATGCCCTCACCGTCCGTACCTCCGGCATGAAACTCGCGGTGTTCGGTGCCGGCGGCGTGGGGGCGTACCTGGGAGCGCGGCTGGCCGACGCCGGCCACGAGGTCCACCTGATAGCGAGAGGCGAGCACCTCGAGGCCCTGCGGGCCGACGGGCTGCGCCTCGAGAGCGTCGCCGGCGACACGACCGTCCGGCTCCCGGCGACGGACGACCCCGCCGAGGTCGGCCCCTGCGACGCCGTCCTGTTCTGCGTGAAGGCCTACGACACGCGGTCGGCCGCTGCGGAGCTGGCGCCGCTGCTCGAGGCGGGGACGGCCGTCGTCTCCTTCCAGAACGGCGTCGACAACGAGCGGTGGCTGGCCGACGAGGTCGGCGAGGAGCACGTCTGCGGCGGTGTGGCCTACGTCTTCTCGACCATCGGAGCCCCGGGCGTCGTCGAGCACACCGGCGGTCCGGCACGGTTCGTCTACGGCGAACTCGACGGGGAACCGACCGACCGCATCCGCCGGCTGGACGGGGCGCTCCAGGCGGCCCCGGGCGTCGAGGCCGTCCTCGCCGACGACATCCGCGTCGAGCTGTGGCGGAAGTTCGTCTTCATCTGCGCGCAGGCCGGCGTGACGGCCACCACCCGGCTCCCCGTCGGCGAGATACGGGAGACGGAGACGACCTGGCGGCTCTACCGCCGGATCATGGAGGAGGTGGCCGCCGTGGCCCGGGCGGAGGGGGTCGACCTCCCGGAGGGGACCGTCGACGAGTGGGCCGAGTTCGCCCGGGAGCTCGACCCGGGGGCGTACTCGTCGCTCCACCACGACCTCGAGGAGGGCGGCCGTCTCGAGCTGGACGCGCTGCACGGCTCGGTCGTCCGGCACGCCGAGGCGGCGGGCGTCGACGTGCCGATGAACGAGGCGGTCGAGGCGATGCTGCGTCCCTGGGCCGACCGCCGGGGGTGAGGGGACGCGGTGCTCGCCGGGCGTCGACCCCACGCGAGAAGGCGTCTCACTCGATGTAGCCGAGGGCGTCCTCGATGCGGCCCAGTTCGGGGCCGGTCGTCTCCTGCCCGGCCACGTAGCCCGCCGAGTTGGCGACCAGGCCGGAGCCGACCAGCGGGCCGCCGTAGTTGACGGTCCCGATGTCGGCGTAGGCGCCGAACAGCTCCTCGAGGGCGTCGAGCTCCTCGTCGGTCGTCTTCGGGTGACAGAGCACCCCCTCGTTGGTCGCGACGGCGGCCGTCCCGACGGTCCGGACGCCGGCGAGCGTGCCGCGCTCGACCGGGACCGCGAGGCCGGCCTCGACGGCCTGGACCGCCTCGCGGGTGAGATCGGGGTGGACGTAGGCGCCCTCGTCGTTGGCGAGGACGACGTTCCCGGCGGCGTTGATGCGGCCCGGCAGTTCCACCACGTGGAGGTCGGTGGCGTCCTCGATGCGGTCGCGTTCGCGGTCGCGGACGCGCTCGCTGACCAGCAGGCCGTTCTCGTTGCCGACCGCGAGGGAGCCGACGGTGCCGGATCCGGCGACGGTCGTGGCGACGGCGGGGACGTCCAGTTCTTCCTCGAACTCCTCGAGGACGTCGTCCTCGATGTCCGGTCTGACGAGGAGGCAATCGTCGGTGGCCCGCGCGAAGACGCCGACGTAGGATGAGCCGGAGAGGGCCGCGCGGAGCACGTTATGCGGTCTCTGCTTCGACGACCGCCTCGCCTTCCTCCTCGAAGCGGGCGGCACGGACCCGGAGCGTCTCGGGGGGCTTCGAGCGGCCGCGCGCCCAGACGGCCTCGTTGATGGAGGGGTCCAGGCGGACGTCCTCGGCCGCGACGTTGAAGTGCTGGGCGAGGTGCGAGCGGACGAGGCTCATCGCCTTGTCCGCGCGCTGCCCCTTCGACTCGGCGAGTACGTCGCGGAGCGGCACCGTCATGACGCGTTCGTCGAACTCCGTGCTCATTCGTCCGTGTCGTTCCGCCGCCAGTTGCGGCGCTTGTGGTTGCGGAGGGTGTCCCGGTCGGTCTTCATGATGACCCAGGCCGGCACCCGGCTGTTCTGCCGCTCGAGCTTCGAGAGCCGCTTCTTCTTGGCCTTCGACTTCTTGCCCATAGTGGCCTCACCTTCCGCCGCGGTAGTTAAATGA
>PXQM01000149.1 GCA_003021325.1 Halobacteriales archaeon QH_10_70_21 | reverse complement strand
GTGGGTCTGATGTCCGTCGGGCAGGCCAGACGGTCCCGGCCGCGGCGGCGCAGGTCGTCCCACACCGCTCCACGCCGTCGTACCGGAAGTTGAAGTGCGCCGTACTGCGGACGTTGCCTGCCGTGGGATGGCCCTGCTCGGGGGTCGCCGTGGTCGTCTCCGGATTCTCGTCCGCTGCCGGCGACTCCACGTCGACCGTCAGCTGCCTCGAATCGACGGCCTCTCGTCCGGTCAGGTCATCGTCGTACAGCGTAATCGAGACGGTCGCCGTTTCGCGTTCGACCACGTCCACGAGCTCGCCCAGCGTCCAGCGCACAGCTTGCGTCTCCTGGCGGTCGAGTTCCGTCAGGACTACCCGGGACCCGTCGACCTGAACCTCGAGTCGTGGGTCCATCTCGGAATCGTCGAGCACTCCCCCGCCATCGTAGCAGCCGTCACACGTCGTATCGAGGGTCACCTCGAGCGTGCCCGCCGCGACGTGGCCGTCCGCGTCGGCGTCGGCGGTAGTCACGAGGGCGGCCGAGTCGATTCCTGCCGTCTCCTCACCGGCCGTCGCGACTGCGCCGGATACGGCGGCTCCCAGCAACAGGAGGACGAGGGGAAGCGACGCCGAGAGCGCAGACCGATCCATGTCCGCATGTTGTCCGATTCATCGCAATAAAGATGTGCCGGCAACTTCGGAGCGGTTCGCGCCCAGTACCCTCGACGCTGCTCGACGAACGCAGGGCGTACCGGACCGTGGGCCGGAGTACTCGACGCGTCTGCACGCCCGGGAGGAATCCGCCGACAGTGGCGAGCCGCAGTGGCCCTGCCTCGGGTCGGCCTCCTGGCGCCCGCCAGCGGTGGCGACAGCTCCCCGGCCCGCGAAACGGTCAAGTCGCTGCTGTCCCAACGGTTTCGAAATGGCGACCATCGACAAGGACTCGGCCAGCCTCGGACTCGTCGTCGCCGGGACACTGTTGGCCCTCCTGTTCGCCGGCCAGGTGTGGAGCTTCGCCGCCAGGTGGGCCGGCCGGGCCGTCTCGGGTGCCTTCCTCGTCCTCCTGGCGCTGGGGGTCGGCTACGCGGTCGCACAGCTGTACGCAGGGTGGACCGGCGCGAAGGACGAGGAGCAGTCCTTCGACGACGCCGACCGCTGGGACGAGGACCCCTCCTCGGGGGACGGTGGCGTCGACGACGTCCGGTCCGAGTACCTCGAGGGGTCCCTCAGCGAGCAGGAGCTCGAAGAGGAGCTCGAGGAACTGCTCGAGAGTGATACCACCGATGTCGACGAGATAGACAGGGAGCTGAACTGACGGCGCGACTACTCCCGTCCCCCTTCACGACCCGTGCGACGGCGTCTCGGTTACGCGTCGCCCGGTCGCTCGGTTCGGGGTCGACGGCGCCGGTACCGTTTCCACGCCCAGACGGTCGCTGCAGCGGTCGCGGCGACGGGCGCCATCCACCGGTCGCTGCTCAGATAGAGCATCCCTGCGGGCGGCCGGTAGACGCTGAACGGCACGAAGAACGGCCCAGCGTAGCCGCTCGGTTTCAGCAGCAGGCCGTCCAGAAAGAGGTGCGTCACTGCACCCAGGGCGACGAGGACGACCGTCGCACGGCGGCGCTCGCTGGTAACGAGCAGGCCGGAGGCAAGCGCGACGATTATCGTCCCGCCGATGGCGTGCAACGGCGCCCACGAGAACGGGACGCCGAGTGCGCTCCCGACAACGACGTCGGGAACGAGGAGCTTGATTTTCACGAAATCCGGCGAGAGCGCACCGGCCATCACGAGGGTCACGTCGGCCGGGCCGCCCCCTTCGCGCCGGGCTGCGAGGAGCGACCCGACGACGTAGCCGACCAGCACGTGCGTCAGCACGTCAGGCATCGCGACCCTCCCCGGAAGACGACCCGTCGCGAGGCACGAACGCCAGCCGCCCGGCGTCGAGGCGCCAGTGTCCGAGGGTCCGGCCCAGCACCCAGAGGCCGGCAAGGAAGGAGACGACGTACATGTACCGGAGTTCCCAGGGTTCTCTGACGATGGCGCGTTTCGCGTCGACGGTGGCGTCGTCCTGGAGCGTTCCGAAGACGCTGACGTGGTCGCCCTCGGTCGCGCCGGCGTCGGTGCCCCGGACCGCCAGCGTGACCGTCTCGCCGGTGTCGCTGACCACCTCGATACGGAGCGGGTCGGTTCCGACGGCGGTGCCGCTGACCGTCACGCGCTCCCCGACGTATGCACCGGGGCTCGGGGCGACCTCCTCGTCGCCCGGGTAGTGTCGCTCGCCCGCGTCCGGCGAGATGGTGCCGCCGTACACGAGCATGCCGCCGAGCGCGACGAGCAGCAGCGTCATCGCCGCCGCTCTGCGCCAGGGGACCGACCGTTCGGGCGACGCGGTCATCGAGGCGACATCGCACGGCGACGGATATGGGTCCTTCGTCTGCGGCCGCAACCGGATGCCGACCGCCGACGCGTGACGCGAGACACGGGTGTCTCACCGCAGGTGATGCGTCCGACCCGAAACGTCCCTATCCCGGGAAGAACAGCGCGAACAACACCAGCGCAAGCACCGCGAACACGACGCTGACGATAACGCCGTACCAGACCGCGCCGACCGCGAGAAGCAGTCGGCTCCCGTCGGGGAGGACCACGTCGCGGGTCGCCGGGAGAACGACGGTCACGAGCAGCCACCCGACGACCGAGACGAGGAGCGTCGACCCGAAGGCCCACGTCGGTAGGAGCGGACTGCCGGCGGGCAACCGGACGCCGACCGCCAGAAACGTCACGACGTGCGCGCCGACGACGGCGGTGGCGAAAAGGGGGTAGTTCAGGGCGACTCGACCGGTGGGCCACCGGCCACAGATATCCCGCAGGCGCTCGGAGAGCAGCATCGGGGCCCACCCGACCGTCACGACGACCCACAGGATGGGAACGAGGACGAGCGCGTTTCCGGAGGCCATCGGTTAGTTCCACCAGATTAATCGTATGAGTATCTTTCGTGAGACAGTTCCCTGCGGCCGCCTCGGACCTCCCGGCGGTCGAACGGACCTCGGGCCGGTGATACACGGCCCCGTGTCCGTCACGACCGACATAGGGACACCCACCGCTCCCGGCGGTTAGTCATTCGACACATACTGTTCGAGGGTGAGAAAATCCGGTACTCCGACGCTTCGATGCGACGAGCAGTCGACGCGGGCGTCCGTCCGGGGAGAGATAACGCGGCTCCCCGGCCAGTGTTCGGCGAGCAGACACGCGTGGCTGACGGCGAGTCTCGCCGACACGGCCGGCCAGGGACGAACCTGTCCGCCCGGCGAACGGTCCGCGGCTGAATCTTTATCTTCTCCCGGGTCTATGTGAATCCGTACCATGAAGAAGCTGATAAATGACCCGGACGATGTCGTCGACGAGATGCTCGAGGGAATGGTAGCAGCGTATCCGAACCACCTCCGGCGCCTGCCGGACACGCAGGTTCTCGTCCGTGACGATGCCCCGCTGGACGGGAAGGTGGGCGTCGTCAGCGGCGGCGGGAGCGGACACGAACCGACACACGGCGGCTACATCGGCGACGGGATGCTCGACGGTGCGGCCGCCGGTGACGTGTTCTCCTCGCCGACGGCCGACGAGTTCGAGGAGCTGATAGGCGCCTGCGACGGTGGGGAGGGGGTCCTCGCCGTCATCAAGAACTACGAGGGCGACGTGATGAACTTCGAGACCGCCATCGAGCTGGCCGAGATGGAGGGCGTCGAGGTCGAAACCGTCGTGGTCAACGACGACGTCGCCGTCGAGGACTCCCTGTACACCTCTGGCCGGCGCGGCGTCTGTGGCACCATCCTGGTCCACAAGGCAGCCGGTGCGAAAGCGGCCGAGGGTGCCGACCTCGAGGAGGTCCAGCGGGTCGGCCAGAAGGTCGTCGACAACGTCGGGACGATGGGGATGGCGCTGACGTCGTGTGTCACCCCGGAGAAGGGCGAACCGACATTCGACCTCGGCGACGACGAGATCGAACTCGGCATCGGCATTCACGGCGAACCGGGCACCGAACGGACGGGGACGATGAGCGCCGACGAGATCACCGAGGAACTGACCGGGACGGTGTTAGACGACCTCGGGGTGAGCGAGGGACAGGAGGTCGTCACTATCGTCAACGGGATGGGCGGTACGCCGGAGATGGAGCTGTTCGTCGTCAACCGGAAGCTGCAGGAGCGCCTGGGCGAGCACGGCATCGAGACGTGGGACGCCTGGGTCGGCGACTACATGACCTCGCTGGACATGGCGGGCTGTTCGGTGACCGTCTGCGCCGTCGACGACGAACTGAAGACGCTACTGGGTGCGTCGGCCGACACACCTGCACTGACGGTGCAATGAGCGAGGTCGGGCTGGCGGTCGTCGCTGCCGTGCGGAACGTCGCCGAGCGCATCGAGGCCGAACGCGACCACCTGACCCGGCTGGACTCGGCCATCGGCGACGCCGACCACGGGGGGAACATGGCCCGCGGGTGGGCGAAAGCCGCAGACGAGGTCGAGGACCTGGCGGACCCCGAGCCGGCGACGGTCGTGAAGACGACCGGGAAGACGCTCATGTCGGAGGTGGGCGGCGCCTCCGGCCCGCTCTACGGCGGCTCGCTGGTGTTCGCCAGCACCGAAATCGAGGACGGCATCACCCCCGAGAGCGCCGTCGCGTTCGCGGAGACCTACCTCGAGAAGGTCACGGACCGCGGCGACGCCCGGGTCGGCGACCAGACGATGGTCGACGCGCTGACGCCCGCGGTCCACACGTTCAAGAAATCCATCGAGACGGACGAGTTGCCGCCGCTTGAGGCGCTCGCCAAGGCAGTCGACGCGGCCGAACGCGGCGTCGAGTTCACCGTCCCGATCCGTGCGAGCAAGGGGCGTGCGTCGTATCTCGGCTGGCGGTCGGTCGGCCACCAGGACCCGGGTGCGACGAGCACGCTCTTCATCCTGGAGACGCTGCTGGCGACCGCCCGGGAACACATGGACGCCGAGGTCCCGGCCTCGGTCGACGCTACGTCGCCGACCATCCCCGACGAGGAGGCCACAGAGGACTGATGGTCGGACTCGTCGTCGTCTCCCACAGCGCACGGGCGGCGGACGGCATCGGCGAGGTCGCCGCCGAGATGGGCGGCGACACGCGAATCGAGGCGGTCGGGGGCGACGGCCAGGGCGGCATCGGGACCGTCCCCGACGACATCGAGGCCGCACTCGAGACGGCCGACGACGGCGACGGCGTCGTCGTGCTGGTCGACCTGGGCAGCGCCGTGATGAACGCCGAGGTCGCCATCGAGATGAGCGACGTCGAGGCCGTCATCGCCGACGCGCCCGTCCTCGAGGGGGCGGTCAACGCCGCCGTCGCCGCGACCAGCCCGTCCGCGACCCCCGAGGCCGTCCGCGACCAGGCGGAAGCGGCCCGCGAGGTCGAGAAACTGTAGCGCCCGGGGCTTCCCCGGGACGGCCGCCGGGAACGACTCCTGGCGGCTGGACAATCGCTTCGCGGCACTCGTCCGGCGGGGTCGCCGACGCTCGGACGGGGCCGTGACGTCCCCGTCAGGACAAATCGAGCACGTCCCGGACCGTCCCGCGGGTGCTGCAGTCCAGCGCCTCGGCGGCGAGTTTCCCCGCCGTCTCGGTGTCCGTGTCTGCGACTCGCTGCTTGACCGCGGGGACGGTCACCGCGCTCATGCTGAGTTCGTCCAGCCCGAGTCCGACGAGCAGTTCCGTCAGCGCCGGGTCGCCGGCTATCTCGCCGCACATGCCGACCGGGGCGTCCCCGTCGTCTGCGCCCCGGACCGTCCGGTCGATGGCCCGCAGGACCGCCGGATGGAGCGGGTCGTGGAGGTCCGCAACGGCGTCGTTCTCCCGGTCGGCGGCCATCACGTACTGGGTGAGGTCATTGGTGCCGATGCTCAGGAAGTCGAGTCGCGCCGCCAGCTCCCCGGCGAGCGAGACGGCGGCCGGGGTCTCGACCATCGCACCGAGGTCGGGCACCGCGTACTCGATGTCCTCGTCCTCGAGGGCGTCGGCGACCGACTCGACGCGGTCGAGGGCGGCCTCGACCTCCTCGATACGGGTGACCATCGGGAACATGACCGCCAGGTCGGCCCCCTCCTCGCTCGCGGCCGCCCGCAGGAGCGCCCGCAGTTGCACCCCGAACAGGTCGGCGTGCTCGTCCAGCGAGAGCCGGACCCCGCGCCGGCCGAGGAACGGGTTGGACTCGGCCGGCAGGTCGAGATAGGGGACCGCCTTGTCACCGCCGATGTCCAGCGTCCGGACGACGACCCGGCCGTCCGGGAACGACGCCAGAGCCTCCGTGACGGCCTCGTACTGTTCGTCCTCGGTCGGCGGGTCCCCGCGGTCGAGGAACAGGAACTCCGTCCGGAAGAGGCCGACGCCGTCCGCGCCTCGCGCTGCGGCAGGGTCCAGTTCCGCGATGCTACCGACGTTGGCCGCCACCTCGATTCCCCGGCCGTCGGCCGTCGTCACTCGCTCGGCCCGAACCGGGGCGTCGGCACCGCCGGCCTCGCGTCGACGGCGCTCCCCGGGGTCGACGACGACCTCGCCGGCCTCGCCGTCCACGAGGACCTCGCTCCCCTCGGGAATCCCGAGGAGCGCCTCGCCGGCGCCGACGACCGCCGGAATCGCCAGCGACCGCGCGATGATGGCGGCGTGGGAGGTTCGGCCCCCCCTCGCGGTCGCGATACCGGCGACGGCCCCGGGGTCCAGTCCGGCCGTGTCGCTCGGCGTCAGCCGCTCGGCCAGGAGTACGGTCCCGGTCGGCAGCGTCGAGAGGTCGACGGACTCGACGTCGAGCAACTCGCGGAGGAGCCGGTCCCGGACGTCGCGCAGGTCGTCGGCGCGGTCGGCCATCGGGCCGTCCATCCCCTCGACGGTCGCGATGGCCTCGTCGAACCCCTCGACGACGGCGTGGGGAGCAGGGGTTCCGGCCGCGATTGCGTCCTCGATATCTCCGACGAGTTGGGGGTCGTCGAGGAACTGCTGGTGGGCGTCGAAGATGGCGGCCTCCTCCTCGCCGACGCGCTCTTCGGTCCGGTCCCGTGCGCGTTCGAGCGCGTCCCGGACCGCGTCCCTGGCCGCCTCGACCCGCGCCCGCTGGGCCTCTGCGTCGACCTGGTCTGTGGGCGGCCGTTCCGGGAGTGTGAGCTCCGCGTCCGGCCGGTACCAGCGGGCGATTCCGACGCCAGAGAGCGGCGTGCTCCCGATACCGGTGACCGTTCGCACCGTCACCCACCCTCCGTCTCCTCGACCGGCGTCGTCAGTACCGCCGCCAGCGCGTCGAGGGCATCGGCAGCGTCGGGGCCGTCGGCGACGATGCGCACCGACTCCCCGTGTCGGACGTTCAGACCGGTCACGGCGAGCATGCTGTTCGCACTGACCAACTCGTCCTCGCCGTCGTCCGGACGCCCGACCGACAGTTCCGAGTCGAACTCGTTCGCCGTCTGGACGAACTCCGACGCCGGACGCGCGTGTAAACCCGCTTCCGGTACTACCGTGACAGTCCGCTCCATACCCATTGCTCGTCGGTGGACCACTAATATGCTGCCGGTGCGGCACCCGACCGCCGACCCGTCCACCCTGCGTAGACCCCGGAGGGCGGTTGGAAGGTTGGCCACGCCGTTGTTGTCGTTTCTGACCGAGATTGGAGTCGCTATTGCGGCAGAGATCGTCGGGGGTCCCCTGGGTCCGGCCGTCCGGGTGGGACCCTGCTACTGTACACGGCGAACGGTGGCAACCCACGGCATTGGAGCGGCTACGATAACGACAGGGCCAGTCGAGAGACGGTTCAGCGATTCTCTCGACTGACACGGCACTGGCGGTGGTGTCCCACCTCAGAGGGTGCCGGAACTCCAGGTAGCTGCTTTCACACGTTTAATCAGAACACCCCATCCAATCAAAATGCTAGAGAGATATGCGGGCGGCCCGGCTCGTACCCGTATGGAAAACGCTGGACAGACGCGGAACTTCGACGAACTGTTAGACGCGCTGGCCAACGTCCAGCGTCGTCGATTGCTGGTGGCGCTGCTCGTGCACAACCCACAGGACGAGGCGCCATCGTCCGTTGCCGAGGAGGGCAAGGCCGCGGAGGTCGAGCGCCTCGTCAAGATGGAGCACGTCCACCTTCCGAAACTGGACGAGTACGGCTTCATCGACTGGGACAGAGAGGCCAACGAGGTGAACAAGGGCGAGAGGTTCGAGGAGATTCGCCCCCTCCTGGAACTGCTGGCCGACCACGAGGAGGAACTGCCGAACGACTGGCTGTAGCGGCGTCCTCGCGAACTCGTAGACAGCACACGCGGGTGCGCAGCCTGTCCGTATCGATGGCCTCCGTCGGACCAGCCCCGGAGCGACGCCTCTCTGTACAATGCATCTGTCAAGACGGTTTCTCGCGATCGAAAGAGGGTTCGTTCCGTCGGCGAGCGACCGGCGGCGCGGGGTCGGCGGGCCTTGGACCCCGAGCATATGACTCCCATGACCACCCGTCCGCGACCGAACCTGCGCCCACTGCACCGCCACCCGCTCAACGTTCGACACGACGGACCGCTCGCGGGCCCTCTGGCTCGGACTGGCTCTCTTCCTCGCGGGAGTCCTGCTCTTCGTCGTCTACGGCCGGAACCTCCACGTCGACACCGTCATGCTCGCGTACATCCCCGGGCCGCTGCTGTTCGGCTGGTACGGGCTCTTCCTCGGGCCGCTGTTGGTGGTCCTCATCACCGACTTCGTCGGGGTGGTGGTTCCGGACCCGACCGCGACGACCCTGCAGGCGGCGACGACGGTACCGAGCGGCGACGGCGGCCCCACGAACGAGGAGCCGCCGCCACCCACGGGCGGGGAGCCCGACGACGAACCCGGGAACGGCGAGGAGTAGATCGGCCCGTCGGTGGCCGTGATTCGCCCACTCTGCTGGTACTCGACATCGGACCCCGACTATGATAGTCTCCCGATAGAACACGACACGCCGCCGGCGTGGAGAGCGCGATTGTGCCCCGTGCTGCTACGACCCGTGACACCGCGTCTCGCGAAGCCTTCTTGCGGTTCTGGCACGTATTCGATACCATGACAACAATACCGCTGAGCAGGTGATGCAGCTGATTCGACGTGACGAGTTATCGACACTGTCGACCCGGATATCGCTGCCTGGCCGCTATCGCGATGCCGCCTCGTTCGTGCTGCCGGCCGTTCTGTTCGGCGGTTCGTTCGTCGGCATCAAGACCGGGCTCCGCGAACTCCCGCCGCTGCTGTTCGCCAGTCTCCGGTTCGACATCGCCGCAGCGGCGCTGGTCGGGTACGTGGTCGCCGCCAACGCCAGGTCGACGTGGCTTCCCCGGACGCGCAGCGACCTCCTCGCCGCCCTTGCCGGTGAAGAGGATGAACGGCAACTCGGGGTACTCCTCGCGGACCGCCCGCAGTACCTCGAGCCCGTCCATCCCGGGCATGTTGTAATCGGAGACGAGACAGTCCGGCGGCCGGTCCCCGAGTATCCGCAGGCCCTCCTCGGGACTGGCCGCTGTCTCGACGGCGTAGGCGTCGTCTTCCCGCTCCAGGTACTCCCGTGTCAGCTCCGCGATATGTGGGTCGTCGTCGATACGGAGAACACGAATATCGTCGTGGGCCATTGAACGAGCACACCGGAACCGATCTCAAATAATTTGCTCGCAATACCGGAACTGAGTCCGGTGCGGCGGTAGCGGGGGAGAACACCCACCCACGTGAGGAGACCGGGACGAAAGCGAGCCGACAGGTTCGTATACCAGCGGCGTGGAGTGGCCAGGCATGGAGACACGCCGCAGGGGACGCTTCCTCCACGCGCAGATGGCGTGGATGCTGACCGCGATCGTCCTGCTTGCGGCGCTGGACTCGCTGACGCTGGAGCTGTTCTTCGTTCTCTCGCTCATCGGCTTTCTCGTGGTGGTCGAGCTGACGGCGCCGGTCGCTGTCTCGCCCCGCTGGCGGCGCCGGATTCCGTGGCTCATCGCGGCCGGGCTGGTCGTGTTCGGCTACATCGTCGTCAGGCGTATCCTCGAGATCCTGCCGCCGGAGGTGCTGCCGTAGTGCGGCTCGGCGGCTACGAGATTACCGTCCCGCGGGCGGTGGTCGTCGCCTTCGCGGTCGTCGTCGTCGGCGCCCTGCTCTACGGCGGTGCGACCTCGGTGGCGGCCTTCGGCGCGTTCAACCCCTCCTGGGAGGGGTCGAGCGACCTCCGGGCGCAGGCCGACGAGGCCGGCGCCGAGACCGCCATCGCGACGAACACGACGGCCTACGAGGCGCACGGCAACGACACGGTCGCCGTCGTCCTCGCGCCATCGGAGTCGTACAACGAGACGGAGATAGAGCGCATCCAGGCGTTCCTGGACCGCGGGGGAACGCTGCTGGTGGCCGACCGGAGCGGGACGGCCAGCGAGTTGCTCGCGGCACTCGGCGCGGAGGCGCGCGTCGACGGCGCGCTGTTGCGTGACGAGCGCAACTACTACCGCGACCCGGCGCTCCCGGTGGCGAACAACGTCTCGAACCATACGCTGACCGGCGGCGTCGACGCGCTGACGCTGAACTACGGGACCGCCGTCGAACCGGGCGAGTCGACGGTGCTCGTCTCCAGCTCGGAGTTCGGCTACCTGGACCGCGACCGGAACGACCAGCTGGACGACGACGAGACGCTGGGCTCGTATCCCGTTGCGACGACGGAGCCCGCCGGTGAGGGTCGCGTCGTCGTCGTCGGCGACGCGAGCGCGTTCATCAACGCGATGGCCGAACGGGATGGCAACCGCGCGTTCGCGACCAACCTCTTCGAGGACGCCGGGACCGTCCTGATAGATACCACCCACAGCGGCGACCTGCCGCCGCTGATCGCGGCGCTGCTCGCCGTCCGGGCCTCGCCGGCGCTCCAGGGTGGGCTCGTCGGCGTCGCTCTCGTCCTCGTCTTCGGGTGGCAACAAGGCATTTATTCGCGAGAGACGAACGTCACCGCAGATGGCCGACCGGACCCGGAGGCGCTGGCGGACGCCGCTGCCGAGAAGTACCCCTCGCTGGACCGGAGTCGTCTTGGCAGGCTCATGAAAGGAATTAAATCGATAAGCTCCGGAAGGGACGACGATGAGTGACCCAGCCGCCCTCTACGAATCGCTCCGCGACGAGGTCGGAGAGGTCCTCGTCGGCAACGAGCGACTGATAGAGGGGCTAACGATTGCGGCGCTGACCGACGGGCACGTGCTCATGGAGGGCGTTCCGGGGATTGCAAAGACGACGGCGGCGAACCTGTTCGCCCGCGCCAGCGGGCTCGAGCACGCGCGCGTCCAGATGACGCCCGACCTGCTTCCGGCCGACATCACGGGGACGAGCGTCTACCGCCAGGAGACCGGCACGTTCGAACTCAAGCGCGGCCCGGTGTTCTCGAACGTGGTCGTCGCCGACGAGATCAACCGGGCGACGCCGAAGACCCAGAGCGCGCTGCTGGAGTCCATGCAGGAACAGCAGGTGACCATCGACGGCGAGACGCGGACGCTCCCGTCGCCGTTCCTGGTCATCGCGACACAGAACCCGATCGAGATGGAGGGCGTCTTCGCGCTGCCGGAGGCCCAGCGGGACCGCTTCCAGCAGAAGCTCGCCGTCGATATCCCGGACCGCGACAACGAACGAGAACTCCTGGACCGCTTCGACGAGACGCCGGACCTGGACCCGGGGTCGGTCGAACCGGTCGCGACGCCGTCGGAGGTGCTCGCTTGCAAGGACGTGGTCGGCGACGTCTACGTCGCCTCGAGCATCAAGGAGTACGTCATCGACGTCATCGACGAGACCAGGGCCCACGACGCCACCGAGCACGGCGCCTCCCCGCGGGCGACCATTACGTTCCTCAGCGCCGCCAAGGCCCGCGCGGCCATCGAGGGTCGCGAGTACGTCATCCCGGACGACCTGAAGGCGCTGTCCGGGCCCGTGCTCGCACACCGGCTCGTGCTCGACACCGACGCCGGCCTGCGCGGCACGGACCCCAGGGAAGTGATCACCGAGTCCGTCGACCGCGTCGAGCCACCCACCACCGGGTTCGTCCCCGACGCCTCGGAGACGGACGTAGAACAGCAGTACGACTCGGAGTCCGGCTTCGAGCGCGGGGCGCCCCAGGGCCACTCGCAAACCGACGACGCGTAAACTACCCTCCCCTACTCCCTCGGCGCTGACGCGCCTCGGTCCTTGAGGGCAGGGCCGCCGGCAGAGCAAAGCTCTACCGAGGCCTCGAAAGGCTTCGCCTTTCGGTGGCTTTGATGTGGACTCCCGGCAATCAGTCACCGGCAATCGGCTGGTGACTCTCGCCAGTCAACGTCCCACCATTTATACGCACGTTTACTGGTGTCGAAGGAAATCGAAGATTTCCTGACCATTGGAAAGCTCCGCTTTCCAAGACGTCTCCGCTCCCCGACGTGGGCGAGGACCGGAGTCCGTGTCGTCGCTTCCGGGCGTACCGTAACCCGATGTTCTTGGCGGTCGCCAGACTACGTCCGGCGGGCAGCCAGAAATCGAAGATTTCTGGCGACGGCGTTGTAATCCGCGTTCACTTCGTACCCGCATTTCTGGCACTCGAAGTGTTCTCCGTGGCGGTTGTCGTCGTGCGTGAACCCGCAATCCGTCCGCGAAC